>JAQUZK010000009.1 GCA_028691335.1 Candidatus Izemoplasmatales bacterium | reverse complement strand
AACTCAAACCAATAGAGTATAAATCTTTAGATATCTAAATGTAAGACTTATTAAAATCAATAATCACTTCCATTGCTTTATCAATTATCAAGATATCGCTTGAATAGTCAATCATCATAATTGGCATATCAATTAATAGCTCTTTCAGATTTTCATATTCTAAAAGATTTAAACAATGACCAATCCTGAAAACTTCTTAGAACGCCTGAGACACTCATTTCCATAGTCGCAACTGCCTGCATTATCCTCAGTTTAGATTTAACATCTTGATTTTCTTTAATATATTCACTTTCTAGTATTAAAAAATCTATAATTTGATCAAGCTCATCTTCATTAGCCCAAGAGGACCTTATATTTTTATCATAGTCCCAAAAGAAAAGATTATCAGTTTTAAATTTTGAAAATATTAACAAACCCGACTCGGATTGATTTTTAGTAATATCGCCATAATCAATATCTTCTAAATTTTTTAAATTATTTTGATAAGCAAAATCAATAATTCCGCTATTTAAAAACAGCTCGTATATAGCGTTGAAATCTTCTTGATTATCATAATTAACTCCATAAACATGTTGGAGGTCTATTATAATGAATTCTCCTGGTTTTTGCTTTAGAAAATTACTAATTTCTAGTAAAACCTCTTCAACAGGCGATGAAAAGTAATTATGAACTGTATAGTAGCTATTATCTTTTTCGTTATATGATATTCTCATATCAAAATATCTTACTCCAGATTCTAATAGTTCCTTAGGTCCTGTTACTTGAGTTTTTGATTGTCTAATAGAAAAACCTTTAATAAACTTTCCCACCGTACCTTGCATTAACCCATCTGATGAGTTATTGTCAACATCACTCCAAATATCAATATCAGCTGAAAAAGCATCGTGAGCACCAATCATCGCTATATTAACGACCTTTATCTCTTCTTCTAGGTTTTCATTCATCCAATTACTATAGTCAGTATCCGTAGTTTTTGAACTAACGAAAACCCACGGGGCATTTATTATTGACAATAACATGAATACACTCAAAAATAAAAATATAACTGTTTTTAAAATCCTCTTAGTTAATAATTTCATTTTCATCACTCCAAAAATCTTTAATCATTTTTCCCAACTCTTTCATATCATTAATAACACTTAAGTGACTCCAAGACTTAGGATATAGTTTTAAATACTTCCTAGATGTAAATCTATCATCCAAAAGTAAAGCTACTCCTCTATCCGTCTTTGTCCTAATAACTCTACCAACAGCCTGAATAACCTTATTTAATCCAGGGTAAGTATAAGCGTAATCAAAACCATTATTAAATGATAAATCATAATGAGATTTTAAAATATTATTAAATGGCGCAATCGCAGGCAATCCTACTCCTACTATTAAAACTCCACTAAGCAAGTCACCTATTAAATCGATAGACTCACCAAAAATACCACCCATCACAAATAAGAAGACTTGACTCACATCGCTATCTTCAGAAAAAAGATTCATCATGTTTTCTCTTTCTTGAGAAAACATATTTCTTTTTTGGGAGATAAAATTAACGTTTTCTATTTCCTCTAATAAAATTCCTTCTAATTTATTTAAATAAGCATAACTAGGGAAAAATAATATATAATTCCCTTTTTTGCCATTTACAAGCGCTTTTGTAGCTTCAACTATTTTACCTATTGAATTATCTCTATCTTTATACCTTGTAGATACATCATCAATTGCTAATAGCAATAAATTACTTTGTTTAAAATCGGATATCAAAGATATATCCTCTCCTAAATTAGAAGTAATCAAACTTTTATAATAAAACATTGGTGATAATGTCGCACTAAAAAATGTCGCCGCTTCACAATAATTATCAATGGTATCATTAATAAAACTTGAGGCGTTCAAACACTTGATAGATATAATAATATCTTCTTCATACCTTTCAAGAACATAGACAAACTCATCATTAAAAAAATCATAAATCTTTAAAAATCTCACTACCTCAAAATAAAAATCTTGTAATTCTTGACGCTCAAATTTAATCTTCTCATCCGAAAATATTTTATCTAACTTTACAGATAATTTTCTAAGAAATAACAATAAAGTCGGATTTACTTCTGCTTGTCTTACAAAGTCTACTTCTAAAAGCGAAACTCTAGCAGCTGAAAAAACTTCAAGTATTTGATTAATCTCATAACTTGGATCGGGTTTTAAATATCTAGATACTTCTAAAGCTTTACTAAACAGACTTTCATTTAAACTAGACGAGTACATATTTCTTGATCTATCAACCAAATTATGAGATTCATCGCATAAAAGGATAGGACTATATCTATTATCCTCAAAATATCTTATTAAATGAGCTATAGGATCAAATACGTAATTATAATCACAGACAATAAGATCAGCATAATTCGATAAATCTAAACTTAATTCAAACGGACAAACAGTATGCTTTTTTGCATATTTTTTAATTACTTCTTTAGTAAGTAAACTTTCATTACTATAAACATCGTCTATTGTTTTAAATACTCTACTATAGTATCCATTAGCGTATTTACAAACTTCCGGATCACAATCTCTTTTTTCTAAAAAACACATTGAATCCTTCGCAGTGATCTCAATGCTTTTAGCTACTAATCCTTTTTCCTCAAGTAACTTAATTGTATCTATAACAACTTTTTTCCCATCATTCTTAGCTGTGTTATAAAATATTTTTTGTCTAGGCTTATTAATAGCTTTTAATCCAGCAAATAAAGAAGCTATAGTCTTTCCAATACCTGTTGGAGCTTCTAAGTATAGTTTCCCTTTATTTAAGATATTACGATATATATAAGCCATCATCTCACGTTGATTCAAACGATACTCAGAAAACGGAAACTCTAAACCGATAATAGACTTCTGTCTATAGTTTTCGTGTTCTACTATTTTTCCTTGCCAATCCAAGTATTTATTAATAGTTTTTTCATAGAAAGTTTCTAATTGCTTCTTTGTGTAACTCTTTTCAAATCTTTTTGTCTTTAAGTCATCTACATGGATGTATGTTAATACTACATTGATTTTTTTGAGATTATTGGTAACTAAATAAATATATGCATAAACTTTAGCTTGGGCACTATGACTTGGTGTAGTATCAATTTCAAGTTGATCTAAATCTAAATGAGTTGACTTTATTTCTTCAATAAATATCTGGCCATTTTCAAAAAGAACCCCATCAATGCGGCCAGATATTTCTAAAACTAGGTCTTCTGTTTCATAAAGTATTTGACAAACAACTTCTTTTTTATCATTCTCTTTATATTGATTTTGCCAATATTTGTGTATTTCTGTTCCTTCTTGAGCTCTAGTCATTAAGTTTTTAGCGCTGGAAATATTCCCAGAGCCATAGATTAATTCAACAATTTCTTTAACGCTTACGCTAATTTCTCTCAAAATATCACCTACAAAACAATTATACAATAAATAGAGAAAAAAAAGTAAAAAAAACCAAGCTTTAACTTGGTTTTTACAACTTAACTCTAAACGGTAATAAAGGAAGTCCATTAGACGAAAATATATCACAAGTAGGATATTTCTTCATCGCATAACGAATCTCTTTTGCATCTTTGTCTAAATTAATTTCTATTATATTATTAGCTATTGATACCGATTTTAATGACTTAAAATCTACGCCATTTTCGGTATAGCTAAACCCTAGATGTTGTCCGGACCTTGAAACTAAGTTCAGATAATTATCTTTAATAAGTATCGTAACTTTATTTGGATATACTGTATGAGAAAAAAAGCTTGGCGAAATATTATTTTTCCCTATTCGATAAAGTTTCTCTAAAACTGTATCAGCCAGTCTTTTTGCTAGTAAATGCTTATCTTTAGGAAAAATGTCATTTTCACTTCCAATATCAATCGCTGAAACTAAATAAACACTATCTTTAACTGAAGCTACTTTTGCTTGAGCTATTCTAATCATACTTACACTAAAATCATCTGCATCAGGATGATTATATCCTGCTATTTGGATAACAAAAAACGGAAGTGTTAAACAATTAAAATCTAATCTTAAACATTTTATAATTAACTTTAAACAATTCTCAAAGACATTATAGTATGGATAATCATTTTCTCCTTGATAGATTATTACAGATTTTATATGGTGCGGAATAATTTTTTCTTTCATCACACTATAAAGTGGAATCCGATCACTAGAAGAATATTTATCTGTAATTTGTTTAATTTCTTTGTTAGACCTTATATCAGAAATATTCATCCAAGAGAATATTCTTGAGTTTGGACTAGTACAATTAATTATACCTATTGCACTTTGACTAATATTATGAATGTTTTTAGAAAACAAATAAGCTACTGCACTAAAACTAGTATAATTTGTTTTATCAGCTATTTTCCAACTATATGAAGAAGCATCACAAGAGAAAAACCGTAAATCTAACATATCATACTCTTGATTATAGAATCCTTCTTCTAAAGGCATTGAAACATTCATCCCACCAATAAATAAATACACATCGCCTATTTGGCAGTTATAAATGGTTTGTTCTTGCTTTTTGCTTTTGATTGTAAAAGAAAAAGAAGACTTTCTTTCTTCTATAGCTGGGAGTTCGACTAGAAATCTTTCATCTTTTGTCTTAATATTAAATTGTTGACCTAAAAAATCTATTTGAATTTCAATGTTCTTTTTACATTTACCAAAAATTTTGATTGGTAATCCCGCTTGAAAAACTATGTTATCACTAAAAATATCTGCTAATTCAAAGTTGCTCTTCATGCAATAAATTCCCCTTTGTATTGAGTCAAAATTAAATAGTATTATATCAAAAAAAACAGCCAGATAAAAGGATTTATTGACTGTTTTATTTATAAGAAACTACTTTAAAATCTAGTTTATTTTTATAAAAATTTAATGATACACTTTTCTCTTATATTTATTTCCAATTTTTTGTAAATGATATTCAGAAGAAAAATCTATAGCATCTCTAATTGATTCATAAATATCTCTAGTTTTAAACCCTAACTCCTTTTTAGCTTTTTGGTTGGAAAAATTACAATTTGAGTTAAGAACAGAAACTGAATAGTGAGTAAATAAAGGTCTTTTTCTCAAGATTAAAAAGATGAATTCTGCTATATAACTAACTGATTTAATGAACCAATAAGCTAATTTTGTTTTAATCTTTTTTCTTCCTGTGTATTCAGCAATGAAATCTAGTAATTCTTTAATTTTTATCTCACTACCAGATAATATATACCCTTCTTTATTTTTTCCAAATAAAGCAGCGTTAATAATTCCTTTAGAAACATCTCTTACATCTACAAAATTATATCCTCCTTTTAAATAAGCCGTCAGTCTCCCTAATAAATAATCAGTAAAAACCTGACCAAAGTTTGATAATTTATAATCATAAGGTCCAACTATACCTGAAGGATAAACTACGATAGTTTCTAAAGTATCTGAATTTTGATTTAAAACTAGATTCGTCGCAATTGCTTTACTTTTCGCGTAATGACCTTTTACTTTTTTTGGATCAACACTTATAGGTTCATAAATAACTTTGTGGTTCTTAGCTTCTTCTATGGCATGTACACTTGAAGTGTAAATAAGTCTTTTTACATTATTTAATTGACATGCTTTTATGATGTTTTTTGTTCCTTCAACATTAGTGGTATAAAGTTGTTTCTTTTTCCCCATTCTAATTTCTACGATACCTGCCAAATGAAATACCATATCCATATCTTTGGTAGCTTCAATCACTTTAATTTCATCAATAATGTTGCCTCTGATAATCTTAGCATATGGTTCAATTATTGAAGTATCGTCACTCTCTAAAACGAAAGCAGACACATCAAAATTTTGTTCATATAAGTCTTTCACTAAAACATTTCCAATATGTCCAGTAGCACCGGTAACTAATACTCTCATAAAGAATCCTCCTCATCTTCATTATATTAGAAGTCTAATGAAGATTAAAGAGTTTATAATCATTATGAAGAAATCTTCAAAACAATCTCACAATTAAAACACAAAAGGCTATATTTAGGTTAAATATAGCCCATTTTTTAATTCCAAACAAAATTACTGCCATCATATATTCCGTCACTAGGTATTTCTACATCATTTGTTTGAGCAATTTTTAGATTCCATTTATATGTTGTAACTGCAGAATCAAATATTACTAAGAGAAAATACTGATCTCCTTCGGATAAATCAAAAACGAAAGTTCCGTTTGAATACGTTCCTTCTATCCACTTGCCCTCTACACTTTCTTTCCAAGTCCAAGCAACAATTTTTGTATTTTCAGTTAAGAAATCTGTATTAATATCATTAACTGTCACAGAGGTTACCACTACGTTACTCTTAATATATCTATATTCTTTTTCTATCTTGAAATCGTTATACCAAAGTTCAAAATATAAACTAACTATCGCATTTGCTTGAGGATGACTTAGTTCAATTTCGATATTACCTTCAAAAGCAATTTTTTCTCCATTATTCAAAGAATAATATGCTTTAGTAGTATTGTGACTAAATGCAGATATAATCATCGTATCTTTGAAAGATCCTCTCAAACCATCGTCAGAAACATAGATTGCTGGTTTCGGTTCATATGGATTATTATAAATTATAGCTATACCACTATCGGAAACTTTTCCAGATAGTTTAGAGTTTTTAACTGTAAAAAAGCTCTTTGATATTTGATCAAAATAGTTGCCGTCTGGAGTATCATTGACTTGAATATCATCTACTTCTTCAGCTCCCTCGACATTGATTATAACTATTCCGTGCTTATTTGAGCTGTATCTTTCATTAACTAAAAATCCGTCTTCATGATATAAATATTCATCAGCTCCAATGAAATAGTTATGAAATCTATTGGCTTCGGCAATCTCTAGAGATTGCCATAAATAAGAACCAATTGACCCAATAAAAGTATTCTCTTTAGGTCTAGCAAAATATAAACTTGTGGAATCTTTTCTTGACGCACTGAGAACATATGCTTTGGTAATGTAAGAATCTGGGGTGTTCTTAGTAGAGCCACTACTATTTGCATAAGTATCATGAGATTCAGCCCATAAAACAGCTTTTTCTGCGTTTACGCCTTCAGGATAATCAGCATTTAAAAGCGATGTTAAATTTTTAGAAATTATACCATTTCTTATAGAATCAGACATGTCGCTAGCTGTTATAGACATATATTCAGTGTAATCGGTAAACTCTCTATTACTACCTGGAGTATGTAAGATTTCTCCGTAAAAATACAGTTTATCTTTACCAAGACTTTCAGCATATTCATTAACCCCGTTAATTATATATGGCCAGAAATCACTAGCTACGCCTCCATCTTCTTCAGTTTCAATGTGTTTAGCGGCATCAAATCTGAAACCAGAAACACCTACATCTACATATTCTTTTAACAAGGACAAAACCCTGTCTTGAACGTGCTGATTCTCTGTTTGTAAATCTGGTAATCCGCCTAAGGAGCCTCTTACTACCGCAGAAATACTTGAATCTGAAACAAAACCATTATCTTGACGAATTAAGTTTTGTTGGTATATTAAGGGTTCGTATGTCGCTACATTAGGATCTAAAATATTATTATCGCCAGCTAGATGGTTTAATACAACATCAACAATAATTTTTATTCCGTAACCATTTGCACTATTAACTAAAGAGATTAAATCTTCTTTAGTGCCTAAACTATGATTTTCTGTGGCGATACTAAAACCTAATGGTTGATATAGTTTCCACCAATGATCTCCCCAAATACCAACTCCATAATAGTCTTTTTGCGGTTGCATTGGCGATATTTGAACAGTAGAAAAGCCCGCTATAGCAATTTCTTCTAGATGATTTTCGATAGTTTCCATAGACCAATTCCAAGCCTGTAGAATTGTCCCATCTTGAACATTATCTGCCAAATATTCACTTTCGACATTGACTTCTTGAGCAAGTAATTTGTCCGTTGTTATGATTGTGGTTTGATTTAGACACCCTGCCAAAAGTAAAGCTAAAATCATAACAAATAATATGTTTGTAATTTTCTTCATTCTTATCACTCCATTTTATTATCTATATTTTATCATAATAATAAAGGATATATTCTTAATTTGAATTTTAAAAAAACTGCCAGATAATCTGGCAGTTAATTAAATTGTTTGATATTCTAAACCAAAAGCTTGGCATACTCCAACACAAGTACATTTTCCATCATACGTGTTGACACCATATTTTAATGGTTTTGATAATCTAATCGCTTCATCCAAACCATTGTCAGCTATCATTAAACCATATCTTAAAGTTGAATTATTTAAAGCTATTGTTGAAGTTTGAGGCACAGCTCCTGCCATATTAGCTACACAATAGTGAACAATACCATCCACAACAAAGGTTGGTTTATCATGATATGTCGCTTTAGAGACTTCAGTAGATCCGCCTTGATCAATAGCTATATCTACTATAACACTTCCAGGTTTCATGTTTTTATAATATTCTCTCTTAATAAGTTTAGGGGCTTTCGCTCCTGGGAGTAAAACTCCACTTACTACTAAATCTGCACTTTTGCAAGCTTCTTCGATATTATGAGAATTACTATATAAAGTTGCAATTCTGTTTCCGTAAATATCATCTAAATATGTTAATTTGTTAATATTAATATCTAATACTGTAACATTAGCCCCAAGACCTACAGCCATTTTTAAGGCGCTTTCTCCAACAACCCCAGCTCCTACGATAGCGACATTAGCTCTTTTTGTTCCTGGAACACCAGAAATTAGAACTCCAGAGCCGCCCATAGTTTTTTCTAGATGTTTAGCTCCTTCAATAACTCCTAAACGTCCAGCAACTGCACTCATAGGTTTTAAGCATGGTAGCGATCCGTCTTCTAAAATAATAGTTTCATAAGCTACTGCTTTTACTTTTTTAGCTAATAAAGCTTCTGTTAAAGCTTGGTCAGCTGCTAAATGTAAATAAGTATAAAGAATTAAACCTTCGCGAAAATATTGGTACTCATCTTGAAGCGGTTCTTTAACTTTTACAATCATTTCTGATTTTTCCCATACTTGTTTTGCATTAGGCAAAATTTCCGCTCCAACTTTTACATAATCTTCATCTGGAAAACCAGAGTTTAAACCAGCGTTAGTTTCAATATAAACCTTATGTCCATGTCTAACATATTCGTTAACACTGCTTGGAGTTAAACCAACGCAAAATTCAAGTTTTTTAATCTCTTTGACACATCCTATAATCATTGTTTTCACCTCACTAAATATATTTTAACATAAGGGAAAGCGTTTTCATAAACTTTTTTTTATTTTTTTTGCATTTATTTTTCCTCTTGTATAATAAGTGAAAAAAAGGCGAATTAACGCCTTTTTCAATCTATTTACAAGCTATATGATAAATGTTTTCAGCATCTTCCATGGTAAGACTCTTAAAATTTCCAATTCTTTCCCCGACATTGATTCTTAGTTTTTCAACTAACTTAGGAATATCCTCTTCTTTAGCTTCAATATCTTTAAAACTAGTTGGCATTCCAATTTCCTTAAAGAAATCTTGTAAAGCTTTAATTCCCGCTTGTGCCACTTTCAAAGGTTTTCTTTTATTATCTTTAATTTCAAACACCTTTATAGCGAAACGGCGATACCTTTGAATATCTTCCATTATTGTATACTGCATGTAAGCAGGGAACATTACTGCTAACCCAGCACCGTGAGTTACATCATATAAAGCAGATAACTCATGTTCTAATCTATGTGTTGCCCAATCACTAATTCTCCCAACTCCTAAAAAGCCGTTATGAGCTATTGTACTTGCCCAGCATATTGTGGCTCTAGCTTCATAATTAGTAGGCTCTTTCATCACTACTCTAGCTGCTTCAATAATTGAGACAAGTGTCGATTCAGACAACCTATCTACTAAAATCACATTCTTTGATTTAGTTAAATATCTTTCGAGTATATGACTCATCATATCAACAATTCCAGCGGCTGTTTGATACGCTGGTAAAGTATAAGTTAACTCAGGATTAATTATCGCAAAAGTAGGTCGATAAAATTCTGTATTTAATCCCCTCTTTAACATTCCATCAGTTTTTGTGATAACAGATGAATTTGAACCTTCGCTACCTGCAGCTGGTATAGTGAGAATAACTCCTACTTTTAAGGCATCTTTTATTTCGGCTTTACGATCATAAAAATCCCAAAAATCTCCATCATACTTAGCCCCTGCAGCTATGGCTTTTGCGGAATCTATCGAAGACCCCCCGCCTACAGCCAAAATAAAATCAATATTTTCTTTTTTGCAAAGTTCAATACCCTCATAAACTAAAGTGTCTCTAGGATTAGGGACTACCCCTCCTAGTTCGATATATTGAATATTAACGGCTTCAATATCTTCTACAACTCTATCAAAAAGTCCAGATCTTTTTATTGATCCAGTTCCATAATGTATTAATATCTTTTTTGCATTATAAGATTTTAAAACCTCGCCTATTTGTGATTCTGTATTTTTACCAAAGATAAACTTTGTGGGACTATTAAAGATAAAATTTTCCATAAAAACCACCTCTTTTAATTAATTATATCATAAAAGGCAAAAACACAAAAACAAAAACAATATCATTAAAATTATATATAGTGAATATTTAATTTGTAGTTTTTAACTCTCATGTTATAATATTACCTAAGGGAGGCTTTTAACATGAAGGATCTCGAATGGATTAAAACAGGTTTTATAGCGCACAGAGGGTTTCACTCTTTAGATAAGTCTATACCAGAAAATTCTTTATTAGCATTTAAAAAAGCGATTGATTATGGCTATGCTATCGAACTAGACATTCATGTCTTAAAGGATGGTAATGTTGTTGTTTTTCATGACGATAACTTAAAGAGGGTATGCAAAAAAGATCTCGAGCTTGCGGACAGTACCTATGATGAAATCAAACATTTACATTTATTAAACACCAACGAAACTATTCCTTTATTAACAGATGTGTTAAGTTTAGTTGACGGTAAAGTACCACTAATGATTGAACTTAAACCAAATAACAATATCTATAAATTATGCGAAGCCTTTATGGTAATTATAAAAGGATATGAGGGAAAATATGCTGTTCAGTCCTTCAATCCGAATATTGTGAATTGGTTTAGAAAAAACGCTCCAGAAATACCTAGAGGGCAATTAGCTGAATATTTCCTTGATAATAATGATATGAGTAAGTTTCGAAAATTCATCCTTAAAAGAATGCTTTTAAATCATATCTCAAAACCAGATTTTGTAAACTACGGGTTAAAGGATATGCCTAATAAAATATTAGACAAAGCCAAGAAAAACGGTTTAGTTGTCATTGGTTATACCGCTAGAAATATACTGGAATTCCAAATGGTAAAGAAGTATTATCATAATTCTGTGTTTGAGTTTTTTAGACCAGAAGAAAAAAAATAACGCCTTATTTCTTAATTTTAGAAACAAGGCGTTTTTTATTTTTAATCCATATCTACATCAAAATTTTCTAGTAAAGATTCTTTTTTTATTGCTTTTGAATCTCCATGTTTAACAAAGAACATAGTGATGAAAGACATTAAAACAAAGAAAGCTGAATATGGGAATAAAATTCTTCTACCAAATTCATCCATTAATATACCAGATAGAATTGGTGTTAAAATCTGAGCTGTCATTGAGAAAGTATAATAGAAACCTGTATATTTCCCAACATTAGGTCCTTTTGCCAATTCAACTACCATCGGATATGAATTAACGTTAATCATAGCCCATGCAATACCAGTCATACCAAAGATTACATACATTATAGCAGCTGAATCTGGTGTTAAGAAATAGATAGAACCAAAACATGTAGCTAATAATAATATACCTACAAGAATGGTTTTTCTTCTACCAATCTTAGTTGAAAGAATACCTATTGGAATAAAAGCGATTAAAGCGGTTCCGTGTCCTACCATTGGTGGTAAAGAAAATCCTAGTTCTAGTACCTTAGGCGCGTAATCTGAAAGTTTGGTCATTACGGCATTATACCCAAAGAACCATAAAAATACAGAGAATAATATTAGGTATAAAGAAATCTTCTTACCTCTAGAAATTTCTTCTTGATTTTCTAAAGGAATCTCTTCTTCTTGTTCATCATTTAATCCATACTTTAAGTCTTCTTCTTCCTTTTCTTTAACTAATTTTGGCTCTTTAACTTTCCATAAGAATAGGCCTAATATAACTAGCATTAATACCCCTACCGCAATAAAAGCCGGTCCATAGTTAATGTAAGACAGTTTATCTAATCCAAAAGCAAACAATAAAATATAAGCTAGAATCGCTCCAAACGATCCCATCAAATTAATAACTGCGTTACCTTTTGAACGAAGTGGTTTTATTGTTACATCTGGCATCAAAGCTACCGCAGGAGATCTAAAAGTAGCCATCGCGACTAAAGCTACAAATAATATCGCGATAAAAATAATGAAATTTGCCGGAGACTTAACCGTAACTAACCAAGTTTTTTGATTTAGATGCATATAGAAATAATCTTTTAAATCAGTATTATCTTTAGAAGTTACTTCATTATCATCGCCTTCTTCTTTATCTTCAACATACTTAAGAATTTCTGAAATTCCTTCTCGATTATCTGCAGGATATTCAATATGATTTTTATCAGTAACATCACCCTCATCATCTCCATCAATTACCCTAAGATAAAAATCATTATATTCCTTATCTGTAATAACTCCATCTTCTTTTAAGTCAGTCCATTGTTGAATAATATTATCTCTAATAACAACCCATTCATCATACGTTAAATCTTTGTCATGAATATCATTATAATCATTAATAATACCTGGGGCTTCAGTCTCAATTTTTGTTTGTTGGTAATTATCACTAAATGTTAGACCCATAAAAGCAAAAGCAGCTATAATAGTCCCAACAATAATGAAAGGTGTTCTTTTACCAATCTTGGAATTATGTTTATCAGAAATACTTCCAAAAACTGGAATTAAAATTAAAGCTAAAACATTATCTAGTGCCATTACAGCACCCGACCAAGTTTGATTTAACCCAAACTTATCAATCAATATCTTACTGATAATTGAATCATAAGTTGTGTTAAATAAAGATATTAGAAAAAAAGCAAGTCCCACAAAAAATACTTTTTTGTAGTTTAATTTCATAAAAATCACCTCACGCATTAATAAACTTTATAAATATTATATCATGATATTATAACAAGTTAAGTTGCTTTTAAAAATTATAATTAAAAAAGTTCTCGAGTGTATTCGAGAACTTAATTTTTAATATAATCTACTTGCTATATATCTTAAAGCTAACTCATTATACTTATTAGGTTTAAGCTCTAAAGTAGTTTCAATGTTAAATCCAGATATGACTCTAAACTTAAGCACTTTCTTTGTATGAAAGAGCATAAAGGCTCCACCCAAGAACACTATCCCGGCTCCAACGAAATTTAAATATTTTGAATAAGGATATTCCGGTATCACAATTTTTCCAGCATATAATACATAAACAAGAGCTAGTGAAAATAAAAGAACTAAAAACCCTAGTGTTCTAACTACAAAATGAAACTTAGTATATTCAATATAATATTCTAAATTAGTTATGCTTTTGATATCAACTTCACTCATGCCTTTTACTTTTGATTTTTTCTTTTTGCTGATGATACGTTCACCTTGTCGAAACATAATTAATCGTTTTGAAGTGAGAATTAACTGACAAAAGGAATTATATCCTCGTAATTTAGGAAACTCTTTATAAATTGATTCTCCTGAATCTATCAAAATATTTTTTTTGATGTTTCTTTTCATAATCTCACCGCCAACCTTATTTCTAATTTTACTTTAAATATCGCTGTTTTTCAAGAAGACTTACCATTTTAAAGACTTTTATTTACAACTTTAGTCATTTCAGCAAATAACATCGGCACGAAACCAAGAGCCATAGAGATCAATAGTTCTGGTATAGTTAAATATTCTAAACTGAATATTTTAGCAGTAAACGGAATATAAATTAACGCTAACACCAATCCTACTGATATAAATACTGAGTAATTTAAGAATTTGTTGCTTAAAGGATTGTATTGAAATAAGAACTTTGTTTCTGATCTAGCAGAGAAAGCTCTGAATAATTCTCCAAAAACAACAGTTAAGAAAGCCATAGTAATAGCTTGTTCTACAGTTGCTCCTGCTAAAACTTTTAAACCTAAGTAAAATGCTGTTAATCCAGCAAACATTAATCCAGACCCTTGAATAATTACCTTTATCAAGGTTTCTTTATTAAGAAGCTTTTCTTTTGTATCACGAGGCTTTTGGTCCATAATATTAGGTTCTGCTTTTTCCATACCTAAGGCAAAAGCTGGGAATGAGTCAGTCATTAAATTAATCCATAATAAATGAATCGCCCCTAACGGCAATAAACTTTCTCCATTAGGCCCAACAAATAAGAAGCTAAATACCATTGACATCAAAATCAATAGAATCTCACCAATATTACATGACACTAAAAATACTGTAAATTTTCTAATATTACTATATATAGTTCTTCCTTCTTCAACAGCGGATACGATTGAGGTAAAATTATCATCTGTTAAAATCATGTTAGAAGCTTCTTTTGAAACTTCAGTACCGGTAATACCCATAGCTACTCCGATTTCTGCTTGTTTCAATGCAGGAGAATCATTTACTCCATCTCCAGTCATAGCGACTACTTCACCGTTTTTTTGTAAAACTTCTACAATCTTAATTTTATCTGAAGGAGTACTTCTAGCGAAAACATCACACTTAAGAATCGCTTCTTCAAATTCTTTATCAGTCATATTTTTTGTTTCTTCTCCCGATAAAGCTATACCACCTTCTTGCAATATATTAAGTTCCCCCGCGATTGCTTTAGCTGTAGTTAAGTAATCACCTGTAATCATCATAACTCTAATACCAGCTTTATGACATTTTGCAATCGCATCTTTAGCTTCTTCTCTAGGCGGATCAATCATAGCCACCATACCTACAAAGATTAAATCATTTTCTAAATCCATTGCTTTTGGAGTATCTGTTTGTCTATAAGCAAAACCTAATACTCTATATGCTTGTTTAGAATAGACTTCGTTTTGATTTAAAATCATTTTTATGTCTAAATCGTTAATTTCTCTTACTTCACCATTAATAGATACACGATTACATTTCTTTATTAGTTGGTCTGTAGCCCCTTTTGTTAAAACGTAATAGTTATCATCTATTTTATTGATTGAAGACATCATTTTTCTTGTAGAGTCAAAAGTATACTCATTTAATTGAGGATACTTTTCTTCAGGATTATTTACTTCGTAACCGCCTTTAGCTGATAAAACTAGTAAAGCCCCTTCAGTTGGATCACCTAAAATTTTATTCTCACTCTCAATTTTTGAGTCATTACAAAGTAAAGAAATTTGCAAGATTTTCTCTAAGTTATGAGTAGGTTTAGTTTCTTTTCCAGAAACTAATAATTTCCCTTTTGTTTCATATCCGCTACCAGTTACTTCATATTCTTGATCTAAATCAAAAACTCTTCTAACTGTCATTTGGTTTTGTGTTAAGGTTCCAGTTTTATCTGAACAAATAACTGTAGCCTGACCTAAGGTTTCAACTGTAGATAAATTTTTAATAATCGCATTTCTTTTTACCATTCTCTGCATTCCTAAGGCTAAAACCACCGTAATTACTGCAGTTAAACCTTCAGGTATAGCCGCTACAGCTAGTGCCACTGATGTTAAGAATAAATCTAATTCAAACTCAAAATGATTTTGAACAAAGCCTAGTGCAAATACAAACACAGAGATGATGATAATTATAATACCTAATACTTTTGCGAATTCATCAATTGTTTTTTGTAAAGGTGTTTTTCCTTCTTCTACTGCATCAAGCATCGTTGCTATTTTTCCGATTTCAGTTTCCATACCTATATTTGTAACGATCCCTTTACCTTTTCCATAGGTAACAAGCGTTGACATATATACTGAATTTTCACGTTCCGCTAAAACTGTTTTCTCTCCCAAGTCGATTTCCGCATCTTTACTAACAGGAGTAGACTCTCCAGTAAGAGAAGATTCATCAGTTTTCAAATTTGTAGATTCTAATAATCTAATATCCGCAGCTACATAATCTCCAGTTTCAAGTAAAACTATATCTCCAACTGTTAATTGCTCAGACGAAACTTCAATTGTTTTACCATCACGAATGACTTTTGCGCTTGGAGAACTCATTTTCTTTAAAGCAGCTAAAGCATTATTTGCTTTTTGCTCTTGATTAACTCCCAAAATTGCATTCAAAATTACTATTGCTAGGATAATTAAACCATCAACTAAGCCTTCGCCTTCAATAATACCAACAATTATTGAAACAGCTGCCGCAATAATTAAAATGATGACTAAAAAATCTTTAAACTGATCCATAAACATCATGAATAGTGTTTTTTTCTTAGTCTCTCTCAGTTGGTTAAAACCATATTTCTCTTGACGTGAGATTACTTCTGATTCGCTTAACCCTTTTTTCGGATTAACATCTAATTCCTCTAAAATCTCTGCTTTTTTCTTGCTAAAATAATCCATATTCTCCCTCTCTTCTGTCTTTAAAAAAAGACCTATGCAGATATTATCATCATGCATAAGTCTTGCTGTTTAAAATTAAACCAGGTCACTAAAAAACCATGTTTGTTGATTTAATCACGCGAGCGTCAGCTACTCCCCTATGATAATAATAATATACCTTAAACAATAGTTATTGTCAAATTGTTTTTAAACTCTTGAAGTTCTATCTTTAATGATAATCTTTCTTGTTCTACTTATAAGAAACTCAAATAGTAAGGCAAAAAATATCAATAGAATGGTCCATGCAAAAACTTCTGAATACTCAATATTGATTTTTGCAAGATATAGATTGTTACCAATGGAATTTTGCGTTTGCCCTAAATATTCAGCCATAACAATAACTTTAATTCCTAATCCTAATGACTGTAAAATGCTTGTTTCAATATTGTTTCTTATTAAGGGAATATAGCAGTGAATTATTCTACTGAATAAACGATTGTCTTCCAATCTATATACATCAACAAGTTCTTGA
>JAQUZK010000165.1 GCA_028691335.1 Candidatus Izemoplasmatales bacterium | reverse complement strand
TAATGATAATAAATTTTTCCCTTTAATATTCTTTCCAGTGCCACCAATGATAGGCGGTTTAATTCAAGCTTTTAATTACGGGTTGTTGTTGATATGGCCGAGGTTATCTTTATCATTAGTAATTCTTTATATTTTTGTACAGTCGAGAATGATAACTATTGATTATCTAACTGGTTTAATGAATAAAGGTGCTTTTGAAACATATATTGAAAATGTAAATGTAGTAAATAAAAAAGGTAAATATCTAAGTGTAACTGTAATTGATTTAGACGGTCTTAAGAACATAAATGATAACTATGGACATTTGGTTGGAGATGATGCGCTAAGTCATTTCGCAGAAAATCTTATGAATAGTTTTGGTCGAAATGATTATATAGCTCGAATAGGTGGAGATGAGTTTGTGGTTTTAAAGTATGTGGAAAATAAAGATGAAATACAAGCAGCTTTAGATAATCTTAATTCCTCTTTAGAAAAGATAAGTAAGGTAAAGAGTTTTCCTACAGAAATTAGTTTTAGCCATGGATCCGCTATATATGATAATTCTATATACAGTTCAGTAAAAGGCTTAATTGAAGATGTCGATAGGATGATGTATGAATCAAAAGCGAAAAAAGGAAGGGTACATTTATAATAATATATGGAAAATAAAAGTTGTGCAAAGTTGCCAAACAAGTATGTTCTTGATTATGAGTTGGATATTATCAAAGATAAAAAGTTACTTATTAAACTAAATATATATAGTTTTGTTCTATTCGCATTAGTAATGTCTATTTATTTATTGATCATAAAATTCACGGATAAATCTTTATCTTTACAAGAACTAGGGAACGCTTCTTTAAAAATGTTGATATTTATTTTATTGAGCATTTTATATATTTTCGCACATGAAATAGTCCATGCAATTGTATATAAATTTTATACTAAAGAAAAAGTGAAGTTTGGCTTTCATGGTATGGCTGCTTCAGCATCAGTGCCAGGTGTATATTTTTATAAAAAGCCATATCTAATTATAGGATTAGCTCCATTTATAGTATTTACAATTTTATTTATTGTTCCTATCTTTTTCCTTAATGGGGTCGACTTACTATTGCTTTTTTTACTAATCGGAACCCATATTGGAGGATGTATAGGTGACTTCTTTGTGTCATTAAAATTACTCAAATACCCAGATAACACTTTAATAGAAGACAAGGGGCCTTCTATGAGATTTTATGTAGAAACCGAAAAGAGTAGTTCGGATATTTTATGGGATTTAGAAAATGATTAAGTTGCGTTATTATTATTAAAATAGTATAATATTAAGGAAAACATTTATTAAGAATTATACATAAATAAGAAAGTTAGGAGATTCACATGAAAAAATTTTTAGGTTTGTTGGTATTTTTAGGATTAGTATTAACATTAGGAGCTTGTAGCAGTTTCAAGGATGTTAAAAATAATTTGGAAGAAGCAGGCTATACTGTCGTAGACTCAAAAGATGTAGAAGGTTTTGACCAATTAGCAACCGTATTAGATGGTGAGGAAAATGAAGAAATCAAGAATATATTTGTAGTTTATAACTCTAGTGCTCTTGAAGTAGCTTTATTAATAGAATATACAAATTCTGAAGCTTTATTAAACGACATCGAAGATTTAGATAAATTTACAGATTTTACATATGAAAATATGTTACTATGGCCTTTAGGTGTCGGAAGTACAGATGATCTTGTAAAAGCATTTAAAGGTGAATAATTAAATAATACCACTAAAACTGATTAAAAATTAATCAGTTTTTTTATAAAAAAAACGGATATAAGTATCCGTTTTAAAATGTTTAAGTTCGCTTAAATATAATTTTCTTTTGTTTTATACTCGGAATTTTTAATAACTAAACTCTTGGTTATTATGAACACAAAACCAGTTAATATTGCAAAACTTCCTACCATAGATAGTATATATAATACTTTTGAAATATCCATAATGAATCCTAGAGGAGAACCAGTAGCTTTGTTTAAAAGCATAAAATCTTTATCTAGAATGAGATTGAAAATCATGGCTATTGTTGCATATAAAATACCGATAATCATGGTTCTAGCATAGTCTGTTATATTATAAACATAGTATTTTGATTTAATAAGCATTAAACTTGAAAAGACCATTAATCCATGAAAAGCAAAAGAAACGATTGGTAAAATATTGTCTTCTAATGGTAACCATTTGTCAGCACCACCTAAAATGTTAGTCGGTAAGGCAAGTGCCATAATTCCAGCGATCATAATCAAACTATAAGCTGTAGGTTTAATGAAAGATTCTATAAATCTACTATTATTAAAAAAGACTAATAGTGGATACAAATAAAGAGGCAAGGAACACAAGTGTAAAGGTAATTGATAAATAGGAAAACTGCCTTCACCGATAGTAATATAAGTTAGTTTTATTATTTCTAAAATATAAAAAATAATTAAGAAAATAATTAGCATTTTTCTAGTCTTTATTGACTTGTTTTTAAATGCTATGTGATAGATAGATGTAAATAAGATAATGACAATCAAAAGTCCAATGAGATGTTTGTTGCCAAAAACTTCAGCCACTAAATAATGCATTTCATGATGCTTCCCTTCCTTAAATCATCAATTATATGATAACTAGATAATATTATATGTTTTTGTTTCTAAAATAGCAATAAGATGTTATAAATATATATTTACGTTAGATTTAAACAATTTAAGTTTTTTTTTAATAAAAAACACATCCTATTTCAATTTTTCTATATTTATGATAAAATTATATAAAAATTTGCTTGTGAGGGTTATATGGAAGAATACAAAGTGGTGCAAACTTGGAAGTTTGATTTAGAAAAATTAAAACAAGTATATCATCTTGATAAACTCGTTTACTCTGAAGCTATGGCAGGAAATATTGACAGTGATTCACTAAGGTTTAAAAAAGTTCCTGAGTCATTTTTATTATTACAGACTAAAGATAAAGTTATAGGATATCTTTGCTTTTTCCCGGTGACTGATGTGTTTTTTAAAGGAATGTTACAAAGTGATAATTTATATGATAATAATATAATACCTAAGGATATGGAAACCTTTGAAAAAGGAAGAAATCATCACATTTTTATTATTTCAATGGTTATTGATCCAGAGTATAAGGGGTTAGGTTTATACAAGAAAATAACCAAATCTTTTAAAGACAGAATAAAAAAATATAATGATGAAGGCTTTTTTATCTCTGATATTTCTGGATATGCAGTTTCCGGTGCTGGAGAACATATTTTGAGAAGCTATGGATGCGAAATTGTAAAAGAGATTTATGATGAGGAAGAAGGAAGTGCCAAACTTTATATAGGAGATTACCAATCATTTTTAAAGGAGTACAATAAAAATGAAGAGTGATATCTTTATATTGATTCCTTGTCATGTAGATAAGAGTTATTATCACATAGAAACGACAAGTACTAATTTAAAAGAAAAAGATCAATACGCTCAAGAATACATATCTAGTTTACGTGAAATCGCAATGTCTGAATTAGTAGACAGGGTGTATAATTCTTTTGATAGATATTATTTAGGAGAATATGAATCTCCTATTCTTGGTGATGCGCCAAAGGGAAGAGAAGTCATTGACACTGTACGTATTAAGTTTTTCTTGACTGCTTGTGAAAGAACAAAGCTTTCAGTATTGACTGGAG
>JAQUZK010000164.1 GCA_028691335.1 Candidatus Izemoplasmatales bacterium | reverse complement strand
CAGGTAAGTCTGTGTGTATAGCTTCAATCATTGTTTCTTTAATTACTAGAAATAAACCTGATGAAGTTAAACTAATGTTAATTGATCCAAAAAAAGTAGATTTACAACAGTTTGCTGATTTACCACATCTCATTACACCTATAATTGATGAAACCCAGGTAGCTAACGAAGCGTTAAAATGGATGGTAAAAGAAATGGAAGAGCGTTATGATATTCTAAAACGCTTTAAAGCAGTGAATGTAGTGGATTATTATACTCGTAGAAGTGATTTACCAAACTTTGTTAAAATGCCGAGGATAGTTGTAATTATTGAAGAAGCTTCTGATTTGCTTTTGAGTGGAGGTTCAGAAATAGAAGAAAGCATTTTAAAACTTACTCAAAAATCAAGAGCTGTTGGTATTCACCTTTTACTTGCGACTCAAAGACCTTCAGCTGATATTCTAAAAGGCGCAATTAAAGCTAATATTCCAACTAGATTTGCCTTTAGAGTTCCGTCTTCCACCGATTCATCCGTTGTTTTAGATATGACTGGTGCTGAAAAATTGCTTGGTAAAGGAGATATGCTGTTTAGTGAGAATGGTATGGCTAGAAGACTTCAAGGCGCTTACCTTTCACCAGAGGAAATAGAAAGTATTACTGATTATATTAAAGAGCAGAGAGAACCTGAATACATGTTTACTAGAGAATCATTAGTAATTCAAATGGCTTCAGGAGAAAGTTTCGATCAGATAGATGAGTTATTTAAAGATGTAGCTACATATGTTGTTGAAGAAGGGAAATGTTCTTTAAATAAAATAACTCAAGTATTTGGGATAGGATTTAATCGCGCTACACAAATTGTAAATACATTGGAAAAATTTGGAATAGTGTCTGAAAATGTTGGCACAAAACCTAGGACAGTTCTCGTAGAGTATTCTGGACTAAGCCAAATTTTCGAGGAGCTTGATGAATAATGGAAAACGAAAATGAAATAATGCTTTTTGAACATGAAAAACTGATGAAAAGATCAATACTTTTAATCATCAGTTTTTTCTTGTTTTTTACTTTAAATACAGTTCTTTTTATTATTTTCCAAAAAAACGAACTCTTTATGCTAAGTTTGAATAGAGATATTGAGACTATCCCAAGTCCGCTTATTAGCGACATATTTGAAATAGTGTTTTATGGAATAATATTTTTGTCGCTTATAGTATATATAGTTTTTGCGACTATGTTCATTAGAAAATCTTTTAAAAAAGACTATCCTTTTTTTAAAAAAATCTATAACACTGCAGATTTTTTCTCAGTAGTTCCAATATTCTTATTTGTTGTTGTGTTAGTAAATGGGTTATTCTTTTCTTTAGCTCAAGTAGATGGAGAATCAATGCAACCAAATTTCTGTGACAATGATACTGTAGTTATTAGTTATAATAGTTCAATCGAAAGAAATGATATTTTAATAATTAAATACGATGACCATTTTATAATAAAGAAAGTAGTTGGATTGCCAGGGGATAAGTTGGTTGTTAATGAGACTGGTGTTTACATAAATGATGTGTTGATAGAATCATATCTTCCATCAGGAAGTGTTGATTATGATATAATTATTCCGGATAATAACTATTACGCACTTGGAGATAACAGGTTACATTCTCTTGATTCAAGAATTATCGGTATATTTACTGAAGATAAAATTTTAGGAGAAGTAATTTATAAATTGACTAATAGTACTTGCGGATAAGATGTTTAAAAATAGAAAGAGTTGATATTAATGAAACAAATACAATGGTTTCCTGGACATATGGCGAAAGCTAGAAGACAAATAGAGGAAAAACTAAAAGTTATTGATATAGTTTATGAGTTAGTAGATGCTAGAATTCCTCTTTCTTCATCGAACCCAATGTTAAATGAAATAATTAAAAACAAACCAAAAATTGTGTTTTTAAATAAATTAGATTTAGCTGATCCAGAAGTAACGAATTCGTGGATATCTTACTACGAAAAGAAAAGAATTCCGGTTTTAGCTATTAATTCTTTAAATGATAGTTTAGAAAAAGATATTTATAATAAAACAAAAGAGGTCTTAAAAGAGGAAATAAAAAAAGATGAAGAAAAAGGTCTTATAAATAGACCTTTTAACGCAATGGTTTTAGGCATTCCTAATGTTGGCAAATCTCAATTTATAAATAATTTAGCAAAGAAGAATAAAGTTAGGGTCGGGAATAAACCTGGTGTAACTAAAATGCAAAGTTTTTTGAAGGCTGGGGACTATTTGAGGGTTTATGATAACCCAGGAGTTTTGTGGCCTAAATTTGATGATGAATCAGTTGGTTTAAAACTAGCATTACTAGGTTCTATTAAAGATAGTATTCTCCCTTTAGATGATATAACTCTTTTTGGAATTGATTATTTAAAGAAATACTACAAGAAAAATATCGAAAAAAGATATAACATTGATTTAGATAGTTTAGAAACTAATATCGATGTTTTAAATGAAATAGGAAAAAGACGCGGTTGCTTAATTAGTGGCGGTGAAATTGATTATGATAGAGTTTATAATCTTTTCTTGAATGATTTAAGAAATGGGCAACTAGGTCGTATGAGTTTTGAGAGAATTGATGAAGATGTATGACTTTGAAAAAAAATTAGAAAGACTTGGTTATAAATATATAGTTGGTGTTGATGAAGTTGGCAGAGGTCCTTTAGCAGCTGGAGTTTTAGCGGCCGCTGTGATTCTTAATCCAAAGGTTATCATTGAGGGTCTAAATGACTCTAAACAACTAACTGAAAAAAGAAGAAAGCTTTTATCTGAAGAGATAAAACAAAAATCTCTAGCTTATGCATTTGGTTATGTTGATGAGAACTTGATTGATGAGATTAATATTTATCAAGCATCAAAACTAGCGATGTTAAGGGCTATTAGCTATCTGAAAATAACTCCAGATTATATTTTGTCTGATGCTATGCCGCTTAAAGAACAAAATTTACCATTTGAAGCGATAATTAAAGGTGATACATTATCTGCTTCAATAGCAGCTGCTTCAATTATCGCTAAAGTTAAGAGAGATGAAATTATGGATAAATTTTCAGTAATTTATCCGGACTATGGTTTTAGTAAACATAAGGGGTATCCTACTCGTTTTCATTTAGATATGTTAAAAAAATTAGGACCAACTAAAATTCATAGAAAAACATATAAACCCGTTAAGGATTGTTTAGTCACACAAATTACATTGGAGAATTTAATATGAGATATAAAGCAGTAATTTTCGATTTAGATGGAACCCTATTGGATACAATTGAAGACATAAAAGAGACGATGAACCGAGCTTTAAGAAAATATGGTTATAAAGAGTATTCTTTAGAAGAATATAAATATTTTGTTGGAAAAGGTGTAGATCACTTGATTAGAAGAACTATGGAAAAAGGCAATATTCCTGACGAAAAGTTTTTAGATATTAAAAATGCATATTTTGAAATATATAAAGACCAATCAAAAGTTAATACAGGAGTTTATGAAGGTATAAATGATTTGTTGAAAGAACTAAAAAAAACAGGCGTTAAATTAGCTGTTTTATCTAATAAACCGCATGTTCAAACAATAGATGTTATAAATTATTATTTCGATGACTGTGTGTTTAACTATGTCTATGGAAAAAAAGATAATTTTTTGCCTAAACCAGATCCTAACAGTGCACTAGATTTAATTGGTAATTTAGGAGTTAAGCAAGAAGAAG
>JAQUZK010000163.1 GCA_028691335.1 Candidatus Izemoplasmatales bacterium | reverse complement strand
AGTAATTATCTTGAGGATTTAGATGAACTTGATCAGAAAATAATCGATGTATTTAATGATAAAGAAAGCAATATGTTTATGATATTTCATCCTTCTTTGGGATATTTTTCTGAAGATTACGACTTAATGATGTATGCTTTGGAATTAGATGGAAAAGAAGCTACTATCAATCATCTCCAAGAAATGATTGATTTAGCTTTAGCTAATAATATCCATACAGTATTTCATCAAGCTGAAATTGATTCTGAACAAGTTCAATCATTTATCGAAGAAATAGATGGTGAACTAGTTAAGATAAATCCTTTGTCTAGTGACTATATTGGTAATTTGTTTGATATAGCTTTGAAGATAGGAGATAGTTTGTCATGAGTGAAGAGTTAATAAGATTAGAAAATGTATCCTGTATGTATGGAAAAATTAGCGCGTTAAAAAATCTTAATCTGACTATTAATAAAGGCGATTATATCGGAATTATCGGTCCTAACGGGAGTGGGAAATCTACTTTAATTAAATCGATATTAGGACTAGTGAAACTTAGTGAAGGGCAGATATATTATTTAGATCAAGTTAATTGTAAGAAGAAACTTAAGATGGGTTATGTGCCTCAAATTAGTGATGTTAATCGATATTTTCCGATATCGGTATTAGAGGTTGTGTTAACGGGAAAGATGGATTCAAGTATTAAACCGTTCTTTAAGTATAGTAAGAAAGATATCTTAGATGCGCATAGGATGCTTTCAATGGTCGGTTTAGAAAATCAAAAGGATCGTCAAATCAGTGAACTTTCTGGTGGAGAGTTTCAAAAGATGATGATTGCTAGGTCATTGATAATGAATCCTGATATTTTATTATTAGATGAACCAACCGCGATGGTGGATGTTTTATCACAAAGACAAATTTTAAATTTAATTAGACAGCTTAGTAAAGAAATAACAATTATTTTAGTGACACATCAAATTCAAGATGTGATGAAACATGTTAGTAAGCTAGTGTACTTAGAGAAGAATGTAATCGCTGAGGGAGATCCTGAAGAGGTTTATAAATATGCTTACTTAAAACCAGTAGGCAAAAGGAGGAAAGCTTAATGATTAGTGCTATTTTTGAATATCAATTTTTACAATATGCAATTATTGCGGCTTTCATGGCTTCGATTGTTAGTGGTTTGATTAGTGTTATTATTGTAGAGAAGAAACTAGTGATGATGACAGGAGGGATTGCTCATACCTCTTATGGGGGAGTAGGTTTAAGTTTTCTTGTTGGGTTTCAACCAATAATAGGTGCTTTTTTATTTTCGATACTCGCAGCTTTAGGTATTAGTTTTATTAATAATAAGCTTACTGGTATAAAGGATATTGTGATAGCGATGTTTTGGTCTTTAGGAATGGCTTTAGGAGTGCTTTTTGTAGGAATGACTCCGGGATATCCACCTAATATTCAAAGTTATTTATTTGGTAACATTCTTTCAGTGACCGGTTTTGATTTAATCTTAATGGCTGTTTTAACCGTAATAGTTGTTTTAGTTATTGTAATCTTTTTCCAAGATTGGAAAGCTCATTTATTTGATCAAGAGTTTACTAAGGTTTTAAGGAAAAAAACAACGGTAATGGAGAATATTTTATTAGTTTTACTTGCGATTACAGTTGTGGTATTAATTAGGGTAGTAGGTATTATTCTAGTTATCGCTTTGTTAAGCGTTCCAGCAGCGACATCGAGTTTACTTACATCTAAATTACATTTAAGAATGATTTATTCAGCTTTATTTAGTTTGTTCTTTATTTTAACTGGTTTATTTATTTCTTACTTAACTGATTACTCCTCAGGAGCGATAATTGTTTTTGTAGGTATTATTACTTATGTTTTAGTGTGGTGGGCTAAAATTAGATCTGCTAAGAGTATGATAAGAAAAGTGAGGGCTAGTAATGGATAAATTAAATATTATATCGAAGATGATTGATTCTGGTTTAAAAAACACTAAACCAAGAGTTAATATTATCGATTTATTGGAAAAAAGTGATAGTCTATTAACTGCTCAGGATATTTATGATAGTTTAAAAGAATCTGGAGTTAAAGTTAACCTTTCTACAGTTTATAGAAGTTTGGATAAGTTGACAGAGAACAATATATTAAACAAGGTTTCTTTAGAAAGTGAGAAACAAACACTTTATGAGTATAATCGTGAGATTCATCATCATTTTTTAGTTTGTAAGAGTTGTAATAAAGTAAAGTCTATCTATAGCTGTCCTTTAGATAATTATGAACTAGAGTTGGAGAAGAAAACAAACTTTGTAATTACTGGTCATAAGATTGAGTTTTATGGTTATTGTAAAGAATGTCAAAAGAAATTAAAGAATAGTGGACACTTAGTTTAATTTTACTTGTTTATCTAATTTTATTTTGTTATAATAAAGCCAATTAAACGCGTATAAAGCTTGAATATGGCAAGCAGTTTCTACCTTAAACCACAAATTTAAGACTACGCAAAATAACCTGATAATGGTTTTTTTGCGTAGGCAAAAAAATCATTTTTTTATAGGAGGGTACTAAATTTTGAAAAAGGGATTAACTTTTGATGATGTATTGATTCTTCCAGGAGAGTCAAATGTTTTACCTAATGAAGCTGATATTAGTTCTATTCTTGTTGAGGGCATAAAACTTAATATTCCAATTGTTTCTGCCGCTATGGATACTGTGACAGAGGCAGCTTTAGCTATTGCGATAGCTAGAGAAGGGGGAATAGGTTTTATTCATAAGAATATGAGTATCGCTGATCAAGCTAAACAGGTTGATTATGTTAAAAGAAGTGAGTCGGGGATGATTAAAGACCCGATTACGCTTAAAGCTAGTAATACTTTAGCTGAAGCAGAAAAGATTATGTCTACTTATAAAATATCTGGTATTCCGATAATAGATGATGTTGGGAAGTTAAAAGGAATTGTAACTAATAGAGATCTTAGGTATAGAAAGTTAGATGATACTTTAATAGATAAAGTTATGACAAAGGAAAATCTTGTGACAGCGTCTGTTAATACTACTTTGGATCAAGCAAAAGAGATTTTGATGGAACATAGATTAGAAAAGTTATTGATAGTTGATGAAAAAATGTATTTAAGAGGTCTTATTACTTCGAAAGATATCGATAATATTTTAGCTTATCCAAATGCTTCTAAAGACTCTCATGGAAGACTTTTATGTGGGGGAGCTGTAGGAGTTAGTGATGATTGTTTAGATAGAGTAGAAGCCTTGGTTAATGCAGGGGTGGATGTTGTGACGATTGATAGTGCTCATGGACATTCTTTAGGAGTTATTAATACAGTTAAGTTAATTAAGAAGCACTATCCAAAACTAAAATTAATTGCAGGGAATATTGTAACAAAAGAAGCGGCTTTAGCTTTAGCTTCAGCTGGAGTTGATGGAGTAAAGGTTGGGGTTGGTCCCGGTTCAATTTGTACAACTAGAGTAGTTGCGGGTGTAGGATGTCCGCAGTTAAGTGCGATAATGGATGTTTCTATGAGTTTAAAAGGAACAGGTGTTAGTGTTATAGCTGATGGAGGTATTAAGTTTTCTGGTGATATCACTAAGGCTTTAGCAGCCGGAGCTGATACTTGTATGTTAGGTTCGCTTTTAGCTGGAACTAAGGAAAGCCCTGGAGAAGAAATCGTTTTTCAAGGACGTGCTTATAAGACCTATGTAGGAATGGGATCACTAGCGGCGATGAATCGTGG
>JAQUZK010000162.1 GCA_028691335.1 Candidatus Izemoplasmatales bacterium | reverse complement strand
AAATAGTAATATTCAGAATTGCCTACTAAAGCCATTAAATCAGAAGCGAAGGTAATACCTTTATCTGAAGAACCAACTAATAAAGGACTCTTATTCTTAGCAGCGTAAATAGTATCTACATTTAAACTATCCATTATTAATAAAGCGTAAGAGCCTTCAAGTAAAGATAAAGTTTTTCTAATAGCTTCTTCAGCACTCATCTCTTTAGCGAAATTCTCAATTAAATTAGCGATAACTTCAGTATCAGTTTCACTTTTAAATTTTATACCTTCAAGATATCTAACTATTAACTCTTTATAATTATCAATTACACCATTATGAACAACAATGAAACGATCTAATGCGGAAGCATGCGGATGAGAATTAACTTGATTAGGTGCTCCATGAGTAGCCCATCTTGTATGTCCTATTCCAATTTCATTTGCTTCTAAATAATCAAAACTATTTATTAAATAATCTACTCTTCCCGGTGTTTTATATGTAACGAAACTATTCTTCTTATTGCTAAAGAAACTAATACCACAGGAATCGTAGCCACGATATTCCAATTTTTTTAAACCATTAAGTATAACATCGGTTGCTTTTAACTCACCGATGTATCCGACTATCCCACACATTTATAACCCCTCCTAGAATGAATTATATTATAACAAAATTAAGTTTATTTATCAATCCGATTTAAATTAATTAAATAGTTTATTCTAGACACATGTTAAAAAAATGTATAAACGTCTATTAAAAAAATAATAGAACCTTAATTTACAAATGTTTAAGGTTCTATAGGTTTTATAATTTATTAAAATATTCTGGTAAATCTAATGAAAAATTAAGCTCAGCTTCAGTTATTGGGTGAATAAAACGTGTTTTATAACAATGCAATAACAATGGAACTTGATATTCATGCTTGTTATATAATTTATCTCCTACAACAGGATGTTCAAAAAATGATAAATGTACACGAATTTGATGAGGAACTTTTCCCACAACTGATATATTAAGCAACGAATACTTTCCAAACTCTTTATCAACTCGATATTTTGTAGAACAATCGTCTCCGCCTTCTTCTGCAACTTCTCTAATAAAAGAATCACTTTGTTTCTTAATTGGTAAGCAAATATCAAAATCTTTAGCTTCCATCTTACCTTCTACTACAGCTTTATATTCAAACTCAATCTGATTATCAATTTTTTCACTTAAAAGAAATTTAATAAAACGATGTTTAGCAACTACAACTAACCCAGAAGCTTCCCTATCAATTCTATTAACATAGTGAACAAGATTATTAATTTCATGATTTTTGTAATAGTCTACAATATAATTAGCTAAAGTATGTTGAGGATGTGATTTAGATACCGTCATTAACATTCCCTCAGGCTTATTAATGATCAATAAATATTCATCTTCATAAACGATTTCTAAATCATAACTTTCAGGTTTGATATTCTTATTTAAACCTTCTTCTTGTAATAAAAAGTGAATCTTATCACCTTTTTTCACTGTATCTTTTCTACTCTTAATTTCATTACTGACAAATATTTTATAATTCTTTTCATCCTTTTGTAAGATACTGGTAGGAATATTGTTTTCTGTCATAAAACGCTTAATCGTTTCTGGTTTTTTTACTCTATAGATTAATTCCATTATGCGTCACCTATTAATAACCTTTCTTTAAAGGAAAATAATTATTATTTGCCCTAATAAAAATTATAACATAAAAACAGATTAATTCAAAATTAATCTGTCATTTTTAGTGAAAATATTATTAGTGATCGCAATAATCATACCTAAAATTTCTTTTATTCTTTAATGCTTAAAAATTTATTATACCAACCGAGTACAAAGTCCTGATTAAAAGGAATACCTCTTTCATCAATGCGTTTTTTTAAATGAAGCATTTCCTTAGCTAAAATCTGTTTTATATCTTCAGGATAACTCATTATTTCTTGGTGCATCTTATACTCATAAATATCTAAAATCTTATAAGAAAAATCACTGTTAACCTTTAAATCCAAATCATAATCAATATATTTCAACGCTTCATCATCAACAAGAACTGGAGAACCAACATTACAATAATAATTTACAATACCTTTTTTTATTATAGCTATAACATTATACCAATGATTTTTAAAGAAAAAAGCTACTGAAGGTTCTCTTGTATACCAGAATCTTCCAGTTGACTCAACAACTTTTGTTCTTTTGTTAGCGACAACGATATATTCCTCGTTCTCATCTAAAATCATCGCATTCTTCCACATTCTATGTAAACTTTTATCATGTTTATAACTATGGATTACAATCTTTTTGCCAATATTCTTATCCATAAAAACTCACCCTACTTTTCTAACCAATCTGGTCCTTTTAAAGTTTCTGGCTCCATCTTATATAAATCATTATAATTTTGTTGTCCCAAGACTTCATAAATCATAATAGCTACAGTATTAGCCAAATTAAGAGATCTTATATGGTCATTGATAGGAAGTCTGACACAATTAGAAAGATTTGATTTAAGGATATCTTTAGGAATTCCTGTTGACTCTCTACCAAAAATTAGATATATATTTTTGTCTTTATGAGAAAAATCGAACTCTCTTGGTGTCTTTTTGCCATATCTAGTTAAAAAATAAAATTCACCTTTATTTTTTTCTAAAAACTCATCATAAGAATCATATACAAAGTAATTAACATGTTCTAAATAATTCACAGCGTTCCTTTTTAAATATTTTGGATCTAGTTTAAATCCTAAGGGTTTAATAAGATGCAAAACAACATTCGTTCCTGCGCAAGTTCTCATGATATTACCAGTATTTTGAGGTATCTCTGGCTGGTATAAAACAACATTCAAACTCATTTTCTTTTTCTCTTTCTACTAAGCATCTTCTTTTCTTTTTCCACTGCTTCTTTATACTTCTTTTTGTAACCAGGTTTAACCTTTTTTGAAATACGAATTTTCTTCTTTGCTTCGTAATCTAACTCATTTTCAGGTCTAACACGTTTAGCTCTAGCTGCTCTTGTGACAGCTTCGACAATTTCGTCATTTTTAATTTGTTTATATTCGCCTTTGATGCCACGTTGTTCTAGGTTGTTTAAATAAGTATTGTCATCAAATTCATATAAAGAGATACAAACACCGTCAAAATCAATTCTTCCGGTTCTTCCACTACGATGAATATAAAACTCAAAATCTCTCGGAAGTTCATAGTTTATTACATGAGATACACCGATAATATCAATTCCTCGACTTATTATATCAGTACCTACTATATATTGAAATTCCAAGTTGTTAATTCTTTTAATCAATTGTTTTCTCTTACGGAAATCAATATCACCATGAATTAAACATGCGTTTTTTCCTTCTTCATTCATGAAATCATATACTTTGTTAGCGGTCTCTTTAGTGTTACAAAAAATAATCGCTAAATATGGATTAACACTATTGATTAATTTCTTTAACAAAATAAAACGATCTTGTTCTTTTGTTTTAATAAACCAATGCTTAATGTTCAAATTAGAGACTTCATCTGGATGAACTTCAAGTATAATCGGATTATCCATATACTTTCTCAAGAATGGTTTTAAACGTTTTGGTATTGTTGCAGAAAAAACCATGAACTTTGCTTCTTTTACAGTAGCTGCTAGATTATCTACTAACTCTAGAAAATTACCATCCAATGTCATATCAGCTTCATCAATCACAAAATACTTTGATTTATAAATCTTTAACACATTTTCTTTAATGACTAAAT
>JAQUZK010000161.1 GCA_028691335.1 Candidatus Izemoplasmatales bacterium | reverse complement strand
CCAGTTCCAGATTTTTGCCTTGATAATGATTTGTACATGCCGACAACTCTTGGAAGCATGTATTCAGATTGAGCTAACTCAACTTGAAGCATAGCTTCTTTTGTTTTAGCCCTTCTAGCAAAAATATCAAGTATCAATACAGTTCTATCAATAATTTTAATTTCTAGTTTTTGTTCTAGATTTCTTATGTGACTTGGGCTTAACTCATCGTTAAAAATAACAACATTTGCATCATGCAAATTGATTAATTCTTGTAATTCATTAACTTTTCCTTCACCAATATAATAGTTTGATGTTGGAGCGTCTCGTTTTTGTATTATGCTATCTAAAACAGAAATATTACAGGCCTCAGCTAAGTTTTTTAGTTCTTCCATAGAGTCACTAAAAAACTCGTCATTTCCTAAATCAATACCTACCAATATGCTTTTCTCCATTTTACACCTCTTTTATATTATACTAGATGTATCTATTTACTTCAATTATTCTTGTAATTATATCTATATTATGATGTATTTTTATGATATAATAATTTATTAGAAAACAATTAATACTGGGAGTTAATGCCATGGATTTGACTAAGATTAAAAAACCAATTTCTGATGCACAGAATTATTTCGTTAATTACTTCAACGAATGTTTTTCTGATAAAAAGAAGACGTTTAAGTTTTTAGCGTTGTTTATATTTACAATTTTATTTTTGATTCAAGTTGGAATAATGATTTTTAGAAATAGTTTTTATACAAATTTTTCTGACGATATCTTACAGTATTATACGATTATGGTAGATTTCGTTGCGTCAGTTAAGGATGGGTCTTTATCATTATTTAATTTGAATAATTATTTAGGAGCTTCATTTTTCTCAGACATATACTACATACCTTTAGATATCTTTACATTGTTAACATACGTTTTAAGCTATTTGATGCCAACGGAAATAGCTTACTCAATTATGGAATTATTCAAAATATTTATTGGTGTAATGGCTTTTGCGTACTATTTTCATTTAAAAGGATATAAAAATAGAACAATATTCTGGATGGGCGTTGTATATTTAGTTAGTGGCGGTATGGTAAGTTTTATGGCTTTTCCGGCGTTTTTATCGATAATATTCTATGCGCCTTTAGCATTGATTGTAATACATTATTTTTATAATAAAAAGCGATGGATGTTACCTCTTTACGCGTTTATTGTAATTTTTTATGATTTTTATTTAGCTTACATGTTATTGGCGTTCATTTCTTTTGCGTTCATATTAGAATACTTTAAACACGAGACTTTTAATTTTGGCCATTTAATAAGAGATGGGTTAATATTTTTAGGGTTATTGCTTTTAGGGGTTTTAATGGCTAGTGTAGTTTTGTTGCCATCTATATCTTTTATATTAGAAGAAACTTATCGACCACAAGCCACTTTCAAAGCTTGGATTATTAATATAGGTTCATATGAATTAAAGTTGTTTCAACCAAATATTTATATTAGGTATTTAGCAAAAATTTTTGCAGAACAAAAACCAATTGGATTTTATGGTTTTGAAAGTGATTACGGATTAGAACACGCATCACTATATATAACCGTAATAGGTTTTGTATATATGTGCAATGTTTTCTTTATGAAAGATAGAATCAGTAGAATTTATAAGTATACATTTATAATTATTTTAATTTTCATGATTTTTCCATTATTCTCTTATGTTTTTTCTGGAACTTTGGATAAGCCTTATACAAGGTGGGTAAATTTAATTCCTATTATTCAGATTATGGCTTTAGCTCATGTTTTTGATAATCATGGTTTTGAAAAGATCAAAATGAAGAATATGACAATAATTATCGGTGTAATGTTAGTGGCAGTTAGTTTCTTGATTTATTACTATATTGATAAGTTGAGTTTAGGGATTAACTATGCTGGAAAAGCAACATTAACCGCTGATACAGTTTTACTATGTATTTCAGGGGCATATCTAATAGCTTTACTAGTGTTCGGATGGTTAAAAAAGTTTAGATATATTAAATTATTGTTTTGGGTAGAAGTAGTAATAGCTATTGGATATATTTATTCTGGACCTTTTTCAATCAGTAATAAGAATGATGCCTTTAGAGAAATGTATGAAATTAATGACTTTCTTGAAGAAAATATTAGTAAAGATGAGTTTGCTAGAGTTTATGTTGATTTCAGTAGATTTAATGTAGAAAAAACTAATTTTAATCGTATGACTAGTTTTCCTACTAATACTTTTATTTTTCATTCGTGGACAGATTCCGAAACTGATAGTTTAGCTAAAATGATTTTTAATTTAAATGAGTATCAATCCAAAGATAGGTTAAATCATTTTGGTTTGTATTTAAATCACTTTTTAGGATATAAATATGTTTTAGTTAATAACGAGTTTGATTTTGTTTTTGATAATGAATATTTTACATTTATAGCTAGTGAATCCAAATATAGTTTGTATGAGTTAAATTTTGCATCTAATTTTAGAGTTTATGATAGTTATATGTATTATAAAAATACTGATCCAAATAGTTTTAGTCTAGAGGATTTATCTGCGAACTTATTACGACAAAAATATTTGATGTTAACTGCAGTTGTTGATATAGAAGACAATTATGATTTTCAGGATTATAATATTCCTTATTTCAACACTGAAATCGTAGGATCAAATCAATATTTAGATGCTTTTGAAACTATCAGTGGTGATTTGGAAACTAGAAGCGGGTTTACCGATGAAACTATACGCAATTTTTATGTCTATGATGAAGCTGATTTAGATATCGATGTAACATTAGGAGCTATGTATATAAAATTTGAAAATCCTTATAATGCTGTAACGGATCTAAAAGAGGTGTTTTTAGAGTATGGAGATAATACTAAACAGTCTTGTAGAGTATATAAAGCTGTAGATTCTGATGATGCTTCTAAAACAGCTTTTCATATAAAATGTGAATTTGTTAAGAAACCAATAAAATTATTGATAGAACAAACACCAGATATTTTAACTCCTCCAAATTTAAAACTTAGAATGGAGAGAGTAATTGGTATGGATGCTTTTCTAACTTATGATTTGTCAGACTTAACATTTCCTGGAGAAAGTGGACATATGATTCTAGATACAACCATTGATAAAGGTTTTGAAAGAGTCTTTGTGACAGATAAAAATGGTACAAGTTATGAGTGCTTGAACGGTTATTGTTATTATGGTGAAAATGGACTTGATAAGTTATACTTTAAGAAAACAGGGAAAATGTACTCTGACGTTAATGATTTTTTCTATTATAGGCCTAAGTACTTAATTGAAGATAGTGATGTTATTAAAGATTTCTTAGTACAAGATAACATTACAGATAAGTTTTTAAGTATTAAGAATGGAAGAATATCATTAGAGTACTCCAATAAAAACTTAACAGATAAAGATCAAATTGTTGTTGTTCCAGTAGCTTATTCAGAGGATTGGCAATTCACAACAGATATAAAATATGATACAATTAGTGTCAACGGTGGATTCTTAGGTATAGTTGTTCCAAAAGGAACACTAAACATCAATATAAATATGAAATTTATGCCTAAATATTTAGACCTTGGCTTATACGCTAGTTTAGCTGGAATAAGTATTTACTGCTTAATTTTCTTTGTACCATTGTTAATTGAAAGAAAAAAGAGGATTAAATTATGAAAAAAGCAAGATTGATAGTTCCTGCTTATAATGAAGAAAAAAATATTGCATTATTCTATGATGAAGCAATAAAATTCCTAAAGTATGA
>JAQUZK010000008.1 GCA_028691335.1 Candidatus Izemoplasmatales bacterium | reverse complement strand
GAATTATATGCTGCTAGATATTGTGGCAAATGCAGAGCTTTAAAAAGAAGGTTAAGTGATTTGAAGAAAGAACTTATCGATGTCGACTTGATTATTCATGATATTGATATCGAAAGAGCTAAAGCAAAAGCTAACAAAATAGATGGCGTTCCTGCTTTGATATATTATATTAATAACAAAGAAGTAGCTAGAATGTCAGGTTCAATCTACGAAGAGGATATACTCTCGTTGATTGCTAAGGAGTAACAAATGGACGGAATCTTATTAATCAACAAACCGAAAGATATGACATCTCATGATGTTGTAAATATTGCTAGAAAATCTTTAGGAACAAAAAAAATCGGTCATACAGGAACTTTAGATCCTGACGCTACCGGTGTTTTAGTTTTGGTTGTGGGAAAAGCTACTAAATTAGTTAAATATTTTTCTAATGATAAAAAAACATATCAATGTAAATTTCTTATTGGAAAAGCATATGATACCGATGATATAACTGGTAATATTATCAACGAAGAAGATACTTCATCAATTAAACTTGAAGAAGTCAAAGATAAACTATATAGTTTCTTAGGAAAACAAAAACAAATACCACCGAATTATTCAGCTGTCAAAGTTGATGGCAACAAGCTTTACGAATTAGCTCGTAAAAATAAAATGGTTAAAAATATCACTCCTAGAGATGTTGAAGTATTTAAAATAGAAAATGTTGAAATTAATAGAGAAGGAATAAATATAGCAGTAGAAGCTACCATGGAGGTTTCAAAAGGAACTTACATTAGATCTATCGCTAGAGATTTAGGCGAAAAACTTCAAAACTATGGATGCTTAGCTGAATTAAATAGAACTAAAGTTAATGAGATAGATATCAACGATTGCTTCACAATTGATCAACTAAAATCAGGAGTCTATAGCCTCAAAGATCCTTTCGAATTGTTAAATCTTCCTAGTATCAAAGTTGATTCTTATATTGAATCATTAATTAATAACGGTAGATATTTAGATGTTGAACTGTTCAAAAATAAAGAAGATACTATCATTTGTGGTAAAGATAACACACCTTTAGCTATATATTATTTTGACGAAACTAAAAATGTCATGAGAATGTCGGTGAAATGGATTTGAGAATAGAATATTTAGATTACTTTGATACTATAAATGAAGAAAATTTAATATTATGTCTAGGTTTCTTCGATGGTCTTCATAAAGCCCACCAAGCATTAGTGAAAAAGGGACAAATCTTAAAAAAAGAGAAGAACTATAAATTAGCCGTCTTAACTTTTGACAGAAGTATAAAGTTATTTATGCAGAATAAACCTTTTTATTTTTTAACTTCAATCGAAGATAAAGCAGAAATACTTAAAGATTTTGATGTAGATATCCTTTATGTAATGAAAGTATCATATGACTTAATTAAATATAGTCCTGAAGGCTTCATTGAACAATTTTTAAAGAATATTAAAATCTGCATTGCAGGAGAGGATTTTACCTTTGGATATAAAAGTCTTGGAAAAGTAAGTCTACTAAAACAATGCAAATACTTTGAAACGATAGTAATTAAAGAAATTACTTATCACGGAGTAAAAGTCGGTTCTACTAGAATTAGAGAAGACCTTTATTTAGGAGACATTGAATCAGCTAATTTCTTATTAGGAAGACCGTATAAGATTTCAGGTACTGTAATAAAAGGTCATGGTATAGGTAAACATCTCGGTTTCCCTACCGCAAATATTGATTTTACTGATTATTTATTACCAAAATTAGGAGTGTACTTTACTATAGTAGAAATTCAAGGTGTGGATTATTATGCTATGACTAATGTGGGGAAAAGACCAACATTTAATGATAGTAAAATAACTCTTGAATCGTACATATTTGACTTTAACAAAGAAATATACAGTGAAGTTATTAAGATTAAGTTTATAAAATTCCTTAGACAGGAATATTATTATGAAACTGTTGATGCACTAATAAAACAAATAGAAGATGACAAAATGTTAGTTTTAGAACTGATAGAAGAGAGGGAAAATAATGCGCAAATTAGGTAAAAGGTTTTGGATATTTTTAGGGATAGCTTCAGTATTCTTCTTGATTTTAATCATTTTAAGTTCTGTTCTTGAGTTAGGGGAAAGATTAAATAAAATACATCCATATGTTGAATATGGCTTTTACGGTGTAGCGGTTATTTTATTTATCATTTTATTTTTAAGACCTCTATTCTTAATTTTATTTAGTCCTAGTTTTTCTTTGGATGAGTTGTTTAGCGAAGAAGAGAACGCAAACAAGAATTTTTCTATGTATAAAAAAGTTGCTAAAAACTTACAAGCTGAAGATTTTATTAGTGAAGAAGATAAACTTGCTTTAACTGAATCTATGACAGATGCTTTAATTTTGAAAAAAACTTTAGCAGGTATCTTTGATGAAACTATAAAAAAAGAATTGAATAAGATGATTGTCACTCATGCTGAAACTGTGTTCTTATCGACTGCGATATCTCAAAATGGAAAACTTGATGCTGTAGCGGTAATAACAATCAACTTGAAATTAATCAAAAATTTAGTGTTAAAATGTGGATTTAGACCAAGTTATTATTCTCTAGGAAAACTATCAGTTAATGTATTATCGACTGCGATTATAGCTGAATCACTAGAAGATCTAGACTTTTCAGAAATATTCCCTTCTACAGGCGTTAATGCTTTATCTGAGATACCACTTCTTAAAACAATAACAGGTTCTTTTGCTCAAGGAGTTGGAAATGCATTGCTATCACTTAGAGTTGGAATTATAGCTAGAAACTATTTGTTTATGAATATAAAAGGCCTTAAAAAGAATGAAGTTCGAAAACTTGCCTTTGGAGAAGCAGTGGTTTTACTGCCTAGAGTTTTAGTTGAATCGATGAAGAAAATTCCTTCTAGATTTAAAGGATTATTTGGTAAGATATTTTAAAGGTAAAAAGATTGATTTTATCTACCTAATTTGTTATAATTGTTAAAGCGAAAAGATTTGGAGGAATTTTTATGATAATTGATAAATTAAGCGGTTCTAGAGTACATTTCGAGGTAAATGTAACTAAAGAACAATTTGAACACGGATTGGATCACGCTTTTGCCATTGAAAATGAAAAAGTTACAATCAAAGGTTTTAGAAAAGGAAAAGCTCCTAGAAACGTTTTTGAAGCGAAATATGGAGTAGAAGCTTTATACGAAGAAGCTATTCAACACGTATTACAAGAAACATATTATAATACGGTAATGGAAAATAATATTGATGTTGTAGCTCAACCTAAAATTGATTTAGATGTTACAAAGATTAAAAGAGGTGAAGACTTCTCATATCGTGTTACTGTAGCGGTTAAGCCGGAAATTAAATTAGGTGAATATAAGAATATCAAAGTAGAATTATTACCAACTGACGTTAGTGATGCTGAAGTTGAAGCGGAAATTAATCGTAAATTAGAACAAAACGCTGAAATGGTAGTTAAAGAAGAAGGCGTTATTGAAAAAAATGATACTGCTGTATTTGATTTTTCAGGTTCTGTTGACGGAGAAAAATTTGAAGGCGGAACTGCTGAAAATCATGAGTTAGTAATCGGTTCTGGCAACTTTATTCCTGGATTTGAAGATCAAATGTTAGGAATGGCTTCTGAAGAAGAAAAAGACGTAGTTGTAACTTTCCCCGAAGACTATCAAGAAAAGTCTTTAGCAGGTAAAGAAGCTGTTTTTGCCGTAAAAGTTCATGAGATTAAACAAAGAGTTGTACCTACGCTTGATGAAGAATTTGTTAAAGAACAAAACATGGAAGGTGTAGAAACAGTTGAAGCATACAGAACTCATGTTGCTGAAGAATTGAAACAAGATAAAGAAAAACAAAACGAACAATTCTTAAGACAAACAGTTATAACTAAAGTTGTTGAAAATGCTGAATTTGAAATTCCAGAAGAAATGATACAAGAAGAAGTTCAAAGAATGGATGAAAGTTCAAGAAATCAGATTAAACAATACGGTTTAGATTTCAATATGTATTTACAATATATGGGAAAAACTGAAGAACAATATAAAGAAGAGTTACAAGGTCAAGCTAAGAAAACTTTATCTGAACAATTTGTGATTAATGAAGTTGCTAATCAAGAAAACTTTGAAGTTACAGAAGAAGAATTAAAAGCAAAATATGATGAAATCGTTGAACAATACAAATCACAAAATGTAACTTTAGAACAAGTTAAGCAAGCTATCCCAGAATCAGCTGTTAAAGCAGAAATTAACTACGCTAGAGCAATAGATTTAATTGTAGAAACTGCTAATACTGATAAATAGTATTATTACTTAAAAATAACTAACAAATAAAAATAAAACTCCAAATATTTTCTTTAAAAAAGCACAGTAAAATATTAGGAGTTTTTTATTTTATATGTTAAAATATTAATGATTAATATATTTTAAAAGAGGTGAGCTATATGTATAATCCAAGAAAAATATTTTCTGATCACTTGCCTGTCATCGCAGTAAGAGGAGTAATCTTTTTACCTGCATCTGACATAAGAGTTGAGATAGGTAGAGATTTTTCTAAGAACGCTATAACCGAAGCTGAAAATAACCGTGATGGACACGTGCTTTTGGTGTTTCAAGAAAATCCTACTATCGAAGAACCAGAATTCTCTGATTTTGTTGAAATAGGTATTTTAGCAAGAATTAGTGTAAAAATTAAGTTACCTAATGGTAATTATAAAATAAAATTTGAACCAGTTACCCGCGTTAGATTAAATGATTTAATCGCAAAAGAACCATTTTATCTAATTGATTTTACATCTGTACAACTTATTCAAGAAGACATAAATGAAGAACAAGTTCTATTAAAGATGTTGACAAAAGAAATAGTTGAAAATGCTAAATTCATCTTTAGAGATTCTAAAAAAGTTCTTGAGTCTCTTAATAAAGGAATCACATCTGAACAACTAAGTGACTTAATAGCTTCAGAGATTAGAATTCCAGAAAATGAGAGAATTAAGTATTTAAAAGAGTTATCAATAAATAAACGTCTTAAATACTTATTAGAAGATATTGAAAAAGAAAAAACCTTACAGTCAATTGAAAACAAAATCAATGAAAGCGTAAGAAAATCAACTGATCAAAATCAGAGAGAGTATTATTTGCGAGAAAAAATGCGTGCTATCCAAGAAGAACTTGGAGATTCAAAACAAAGTGATGCACAGAAATTTTTAGAGCAAATCGAAGCTTCAGATATGCCTACAAAGGTTAAAGATAAAGCTTTGAAAGAACTGAAAAGATATGAGTATCTATCTCCAAATTCAGCTGAATCAAATGTTGTGAGAACATATCTTGAAACTTTGATTTCTATTCCTTGGGCTAAGACTACAAAAGATGAAGAAGATATAAATGTCGCTATTCAAAAACTGGAAGATTCTCATTTCGGATTAGAGAAAGTTAAAGAAAGAATTATTGAATACTTATCAGTAAAAATGTTAACTGGAAAGAACCCTCAGACTATATTGTGTTTATCAGGGCCTCCAGGAGTTGGTAAAACATCTTTAGCTAAATCAATTGCCAAAGCTTTAAACCGAGAGTTTGTGAAAACTTCTTTAGGTGGAGTTCATGATGAAGCTGAAATTAGAGGGCATAGAAGGACATATGTAGGTGCTTTACCTGGAAGAATTATTAACGGAATGATTAAAGCAAAAGTTGTTAATCCTGTCTTTTTAATTGATGAAATTGATAAGTTAGTTATGAATGATCGTAATGATCCATCTTCAGCGCTTTTAGAGGTTCTTGACCCGGAACAAAATCAATTTTTCAGTGATCATTATGTAGAAGAAGACTACGATTTATCACAAGTTATTTTCATTACTACAGCTAATTATCTTCAAAACATTCCTGATCCTTTAAGAGATAGAATGGAAGTTATAGAGTTAAGTTCATATACTGAAATTGAAAAGTTTCACATTGCAAAACAATTTTTAATTGATAAGCAAATAAAAAGCCATGGACTAGAAAGCAAAAAAATAACAATTACTGACGCTGCGATAAAAATTATAATTCGTGACTATACTAGAGAAGCCGGTGTAAGACAATTAGAAAGACTTTTCGGATCTATAGTCCGTAAATCAATCAAACAAATACTTACTAAAAAATTAGATTCAATTACAATAAAACAAGATAATTTATCTAAATTTTTAGGTAAACCATTATTTAAAAATAATCAAGTATTAAAAAATGATATGATTGGCGTTGTAACAGGACTTGCTTATACTATGGCAGGTGGTGATACTTTAGAAGTAGAAGCTACTTATTACGAAGGTAAAAACAACTTAGTGTTAACTGGTAATCTTGGCGATGTCATGAAAGAATCAGCTATGGCTGCTTTGTCTTATGTTAAAAGCAACAGCCAAAAACTAGGTATAAAACAAGAATTGTTTGAAAGGAATGACTTTCATATTCACGTCCCTGAAGGTGCTATTCCAAAGGATGGCCCATCAGCTGGAGTTACTTTAGCTACTGCTTTAATATCAGTAATGACCAACAGAAAAGTTAATCGTTTCGTTGGTATGACTGGCGAAATAACTTTGAACGGTCGCGTATTACCAATTGGCGGATTAAAAGAAAAAGCTATTGCTGCCTCTAGAACAGGGTTAAAGGAAATAATTATTCCTGAAGGAAATGAAAAAGATGTTGAAGATATCCCTAAGGAAGTTCGTGATGTCTTGACTATTCATTTTGCTAAAAAAATTGATGATGTAATTAAAATCGCTTTACTTGATTAAGCTATCTATTTTGATAGCTTTTTAAGCTTTTGATGAGAGGAAATATGAAAAAAATTAAAAAGCCCCTGACTTATTTAATGGGTTTATCGATATTAGGTCTAGCAGTAACCTTAATGCAAAAGACAAATTTAGGTATGAACTCTTGGGATGCATTAAATAGAAATTTCTATTATGGAATACCAATTGATTATAGATATTTGACACCAATCGTTGCTTTAGTATTGATTACTTTTGCTTATATAATAGAAAAAAGAAAATTTGATATCAAATTCTTTTTTCCCTTGGTAATAAGTTTTTACATAGGATTAGTCATTGATTTATTGCTGTTAGTGATTCCCGATGTAACGCAAATGTCTATTGTTTATAATTTAATTTATGTTTTTCTAGCAATTATTTTTATTGCTATTGGTTTAAATATGATTATAATTTGTAATTACCCACTCCCTGCTCTTGATCAATTTTGTCTTGCAATATCAAAAAGATATAAAATTACTTTTGGTAAGGGAAAATTGATAGGCGAAGTTATTGCTTTAGTGGGAACGTTGATAGTGGGGCTAATTTTTAAGCATCAAGAATTTTATTTTTACATAGGACCTACAACAATCATTGGCTTAGTTTTTATTGGCTTTTTCGTTGATTTGTTGGCAAAACCTGTAAGAATATTTTTAGGAGAGAATAGTGTTAATTGAAATTTTCACAGACAATTTAAATAAAAATGATATATCGCCTAATCTACATAGGGCATCCCGAGCTATTGTTGTTAAAAATAATCGAATATTAATGATTTACACAAAAAAATTAGATTATTATATGTTGCCTGGCGGAGGAATCGAAGATGGTGAAAAACCAGATCAAGCCGCTATAAGAGAACTAAAAGAAGAAACAGGATATTCTGGAAAAATAGTAAAACCTTCTGTGGTTATAAAAGAATATTTTCCAGAGGCAACTTGGGAAACACACTATTTTTTAGTTGACCTTACTAATACTCTAGTTAACGATAAATTGTTTACAGAAGAGGAAAAAGAACTATTATTAGAAGTGAAGTGGATTGATATCAATGAAGCTTTAACATTACTAGACACTTATGACTCAAGTTTTAAAAACGCCACAAATATCATGCAAAGAGAGTTTATCGCCTTAATAAATACAATTTAACAAGGAGATACCATGTTAGTTAATACCAATACAGTACTAAATTATAATCGTTGTAGGAGATTTGCAGCTCTAAACGACCCTTATATTGCATCATACTTAAAAGGTGAATTTGAAGAAGAAAATTCGCTTTTTAGAGATATATTTCTAAGTCATATATATAATCCTAATAAAGAAATCAAGAAAAATATAACTCTAACTTATGAGTTTGAGCGTGAAATAACACTGACTGAAAACTATAATTTTTTAGTTGATGATCAAGTCTTTTATTCTTTATTACCTTATACTTCTACGGATTTATTAAATCTTAAGTATAAAGATGGCACCCATAAATATCAAGTCTTCACTAAAAATCAAGAAGGAGTTTATACACTTAGAAATAATTCTATTAATAATAAAAGTTTCAGAGAAAAACTAGATAAACTATATGCTCATTTTGAACCTTTAGGAAAGATAGTGTTAAACTATGCGTTAAAACAATATATTATATCTAAAGTATATCCTGAAAAAAAATATAAACTTTATTTTGTTTTACTCAATCCTGATTATCAGTATGATGGGATATCATATACAGATAAACTTTATACAATTTTTGATTTTTCAAAGTTAAATGATCTCTTTGAATTGGTAGAAATATCTTTGTTTAGAATGATTAACCACTTAGAGTTAAATGATTTTACTCCTTGTACCTTAGTGAAAAAAGCATGTGCAAGAGGAAAGACTAACGAATGTAAATTTGTGAATTTCTGTTATTCTCATCTTCCCGAAAACACTTCAATTCTTGACTACATTAATTCTCATTACGGATTTAATGAGCCAACTGATGAAGGACATGTTCATCATGATGAGTATGATTTATTGAATTCGGGTTACGTCGCAATGCAAGATATACCGATTTCATGGTTAGAAAATCAAAATCACTTAATGCAAAGGTATTGTGTTGACAACCAAACAATATTTTTCCATAATGATAAGATTAAAGCAGGTTTAAAAGAATTAAAGTTTCCAATCATCTATTTAGATTTCGAGGCTTTACCACTTTCTATACCAAAATTTAAAGGTGAAAAGCCCTATACTCAATCGGTTTTTCAATATTCAGTTCATATAGAAGAAATAGAAGATGATTTACAGGATATCTCTAGAAATCATTTTAGTTTCATTGCTAATCCAAACAAAGATGATCGAGAAGAATTATTAGTGACTCTTTTGAAAATATTAAATCAACACGAATCATCAATCGTTGTTTATAATAAAACTTTTGAAAAAACTCGATTAGAAGAACTAAAACTAATATTTCCACAGTATGAAAATCAGATTGACAGAGTAATATCGAGATTATTTGATTTGCTCGATGTAGTAAAAATGAATAAAAGCTTTTATAAAAAACTAAATTTTTCTGATAAAGATTTAGAATCATACAACTTATATTCTCCGGATTTCGGTGGTTCATACTCACTTAAAAAAGTTATTAAGTTATTTAATAAGAATGCTTATGAAGACCTATTAATTAATGATGGAGTTAAAGCATATAAAGCGTATAAAAAAATAATAGAATCAAATGCAATTGAAACAAAAGAAATTAAAAAGAACTTGTTTTTATATTGCCGTCAAGATACGTATTCGATGTATCAGATAATTCAAGGTCTTAAACAACTGATTGGGCCGGATTTCAAGATAAATAATTCTTGAATATTTGAAAATCATATGATATAATACTTTACGCGCCTTTATCTGGATTTATGCGACACTCCAACGCTATTATTCGGATTAAGGTAAGAATATAAAAAAGGAGGAAAAGAAAATGGCTTTATCAAAAGAAAGAGTTAAAGCGATCGTAACTGAGTATCAATTGAAAGAAGGAGACACGGGTTCTCCAGAAATTCAAGTTGCTTTACTTACTGAAGAAATCAATGCATTAAATGAGCATTTGAAGATTCATAAGCACGATCATCATTCACGTAGGGGTCTTTTAATGAAAGTTGGTAAACGTAGAAGTTTATTAAACTATTTAAAATCTGTCTCTCTTGAAAGATACTCTGATTTAATCAAAAAATTAGGATTAAGAAGATAAGTTATATGCACCCGAAAATCGGGTGCTATTTCTTTGATTTATTGTAAAAAAATTAAAATATATGGTATAATATTTAATTAGGTAAATGTATACAGATTTGAAATGGGGTAAATAAATGAAAAAAGTATTTAAAAAAGATTTTTATGGGACTGAACTAATTGTAGAAGTTGGACAATTAGCGAAACAAGCTACTGGTGCTTGTTTAGTTAGATATGGCGAAACTGCTGTTTTATCGGCTTCTGTTGTTAGTAAAGAAGCAACAACACAAGATTTCTTTCCTTTGATGGTAATCTATCAAGAAAAATTGTATTCTGCTGGGAAAATCCCTGGAGGATTTTTAAGAAGAGAAGGTAGACCTACAGAACACGAAACTTTAATATCACGTGCAATTGATCGACCTTTAAGACCGTTATTCGCTGAAGGATTTAGAAATGAAGTCCAAGTAATTAACACGGTATTAAGCGCTGACCCAAACAAAACTCCAGAAATGACAGCTATGTTTGGTGCTTCACTATCACTTGGTATCGGAGGTATTCCTTTTAATGGTCCAGTTGCTGGAGTTATGGTCGGTAGAATTAACGATGAGTTTATTTTAAACCCTAACCCTGAACAACTTTTAGAATCTGACTTTGATTTAATGGTTGCGGGAACAAAAGATGCTATCAACATGGTTGAAGCAGGAGCTAAGGAAGTAACTGAAGAAGTAATTCTTGATGCTTTAATGTTCGCTCATGAAAAAATTAAAGAACTTGTTGCTTATCAAGAAGAAATTATTGCAGAAGTTGGAAAAGAAAAAATAGAAGTTGACCTTAAACAACCTCCTAAAGAAATCATTGATAGAGTATATCAATTAGAAGCAGGAAGAATAACCAAAGCAGTTTCAATAAACGAAAAACTTGAAAGACAAAACACAATCGAAGATATAGAAAATGAAATTCTTGAAATAATAGAAAAAGAATACAAAGAACAACAACTTGAAAGAGAAGATATTCAAGCGAATCTTGGATTTGTAAAGCAAGTCTTAGAAACAATTCAGGTTAATGAGGTAAGAAGATTAATTACCGTTGATAAAATCAGACCTGATGGAAGAAAAACATCTGAAATTAGACCTTTAGACTCTGAAATAGACTTATTAGCCAGAACACATGGCTCAGCTTTATTTACTAGAGGACAAACACAAGCATTAGCTACAGTAACTTTAGGCGCTTTAAGAGAAGCTCAAATTATTGATGGCGTTAGCGTTGATGAAGGAAAAAGATTTATGCTTCACTACAATTTTCCGCAATTCAGTGTAGGTTCTACAGGACGTTATGGCTTTGTAGGAAGAAGAGAAGTTGGACATGGAGCACTTGGAGAAAGAGCATTACTACAAGTTCTACCTAATGAAGAAGAATTTCCTTACGCAATAAGAGTTGTTTCTGAAGTGTTAGAATCAAATGGTTCATCATCTCAAGCAACTATTTGTGCTGGTTCATTAGCTTTAATGGCAGCCGGAGTTCCAATAAAAGCTCAAGTAGCTGGAATAGCTATGGGGCTAATTAAAGAAGAAGATAACTATACTATATTAACTGATATTCAAGGATTAGAAGACCATTTCGGAGATATGGATTTTAAAGTATCTGGAACAAGAAAAGGTATCTGTTCATTACAAATGGATATTAAAATTTCTGGAATAACAAAAGAAATATTTGAAGAATCTCTTTTACAAGCTAAAAAAGCAAGAATGGAAATTCTTGACAATATGGATTCAGTTATTAAAGAACCTAAGAAAGATTTATCTCGTTATGCACCTAAGGTAAAATTAATGCAAGTTACTCCAGATAAAATTAGAGACATTATTGGCGCTGGTGGAAAAACTATTACAGCTATCATTGAACAATGCGGAAATGTAAAAATCGATATTGAACAAGATGGACGTATCATTTTGATGCATGAAGAAACTTATTTTATTGACAAAGCGATGAAATTAATTGAAGACATTATTCGTGAAGTTGAAGTAGGCGAAAAATATCTAGGAAAAGTAGTAAGAATCGAGAAGTTTGGTGCTTTCGTAGAATTATGGCCTGGACAAGACGGACTAGTTCACATTTCAAAACTTGATACAAAACATATCAAAAACGTTGAAGATGTTGTTAAACTTGGAGATGTTATTGAAGTAAAAGTTATCGGTGTTGATGATAAAGGAAGAGTTGACTTGTCAAGAAAAGCTATTTTAGAAGAAGTAAAACAATGATATAATATAAGTGATCAGATTATCGAGTAATCGAGCGGAAGAAATTCCGTTAGGAAAGTCCATGCTAGCACAGGCTGAGATGCCTGTAGTGTTTGTGCTAAACGAACAAATAAGTTTAGGCACTCAAATATTTTGAGTGACGGCGAAGAAATGGATGTTAAAGGCCAAAGTATTCTTAAGGTGCAACAGTGACGATACACAGAATAATATCTGTGGGTGAAACGGGTAAACCCCTCAAGCTAGAAACCCAAATTATGGTAGGGGCATGGTTAAAGGAGAAATGAATCCATTTAACTGACAACTATTTAGTTGTAGATAAATGATTACTGATTTCTAATTTTAGAAATTACAGAACATGGCTTATAGATAATTTGATGAAAAAAAGCATATAATATGATATTTATATGCTTTTTTTAAAACTTATTCATAGAAAGGTTATAAGAAAATATGAGTGATAAAAATTTAAAGGAACGTCAATCGAGAATTAGAAATTTTTCGATAATCGCCCATATAGATCACGGAAAATCCACTTTAGCAGACAGAATTCTCGAAATGACTCATTCAGTTGATCAAAGAGATATGAAAGCTCAATACTTAGACTCAATGGATTTAGAAAGAGAACGTGGAATAACAATTAAATTAAATTCAGTAGAATTAAAATACGATAGTTTAGACGGGAATCAATATATTTTTCATCTTATTGATACTCCAGGGCATGTAGATTTTACTTATGAAGTATCGCGATCTTTAGCGGCTTGTGAAGGCGCTATTTTGGTTGTAGATGCTACACAAGGTATTGAAGCTCAAACATTAGCTAACGTATACTTGGCATTAGACAATAATTTAGAGATTATTCCTGTTATAAATAAAATTGATTTAGAAAGTGCCGATATTGAAGGTGTTAAAAAAGAATTAGCTGATACTATCGGTCTTGACCCTGATGACGCAATTTTAGTTTCAGCCAAAACAGGGCAAGGTGTAGATAAAGTTTTAGAAGCTATAGTAAAAAGAATTCCTGCGCCAGTAGGAGATATTGATAATTCACTAGAAGCTTTAATATTCGATTCCTTTTATGATAGTTACCGTGGGGTAATTCCGCTAGTAAGAATTAAAAACGGTATTTTAAGAACTGGTGATGAAATAGTCATGATGGCTACTAATGCTAAATATGAGGTTATTGATTTAGGAGTATATTTACCTAAAGAAATAAGCAGAGACTTTTTGACTACAGGCGATGTAGGTTGGGTAAGTGCATCAATAAAAGATATCGAAAAAATCCATGTTGGGGATACGATAACCAACGCTATAAAACCAACAAAAAAGCCTTTACCTGGTTATAGACTTTTAACACCGATGGTATACTCTGGAGTTTATCCAGTTGAGGCTGATGATTATAGTGATTTAAAAGATGCAATCGAGAAAATGAAACTAAGTGATGCATCTTTAATCTATGAACCTGAAACATCAAACGCACTAGGTTTTGGATTCAGAGTAGGCTTTTTAGGAATGTTACATATGGAAATATTTCAAGAAAGGCTAGAAAGAGAATTCAAACAAAATCTAATAACTACCGCTCCTTCAGTAAACTATTTGGTATATCTAGAGAATGGCGAAACAATTGAAATTGACAACCCTGCTCTTATGCCAAAGAATCAAATGGTTAAGAAGATAGAAGAGCCATACGTATTAGCTACGATAATTACCCCAAGTGACTATGTAGGTAATGTTATGGAGTTATGTCAATACAAAAGAGGCGTTTTTAAAGATATGAAATACATCTCTGATTCAAGAGTAGAGATTATGTATGAACTACCTTTGTCAGAAATTATCTATGATTTCTTTAACCGTCTTAAATCTAGCACAAAAGGTTATGCATCATTTGACTACGAACTAATCGGTCATAGAGAATCTAAATTAGTAAAAATAGACATATTGCTTAATTCTGAGCCAGTTGATGCTTTAGCTTTCTTAGTTCATCAAGATTTTGCTAGACAAAGAGCTTTAAGAATATGTCAAAAATTAAAAGATTTAATACCTAGACAATTATTTGAAATTCCTATACAAGCAGCTATTGGTTCTAAAGTAATTGCTAGAACCAATATCAAAGCGCTAAGAAAAGACGTTTTAGCTAAATGCTATGGTGGAGATATCTCCAGAAAGAAAAAACTGCTAGAAAAACAAAAACAAGGTAAAAAAAGAATGAAAAATGTAGGCTCAGTAGAGATTCCTCAAGAAGCCTTTATGTCAGTCTTATCCTTAGATGACGGTGAGTAAACACCTCTTAAATTTAGAGGTGTTTTTCTTTCCTCATGATTAAAAAGAAAAAAAGGCTTGATGCTTTAATTTTTAGATTTATTATGTTAACATAATATTGGTGATAATTATGATAAAAGGATTATATATTCACATCCCTTTTTGCGAACACATTTGTACATACTGCGATTTTGCGAAAATGGTTGCGAATGATCAACTCAAAGAAGATTATATGCAAGCTTTAGTACGAGAGATAGAATATTATAGCGATTTAACTGAAAAAGCTGAAACTATCTATATTGGAGGCGGAACGCCTTCTTGTTTAGACCATAGTTTACTAGAAGCTTTTTTATATGAGCTTTCTACTAATGTTAATTTAAGCAAAATCAAAGAATTTAACTTTGAAGTAAACCCTTCAGATGTAAATCAAGATTTCCTTAAAATACTTAAGAAATATCACGTAAGTAGGATAAGTATGGGGGTTCAAGCACTTGAACCTAGTTTACTAAAGTTTTTAGGCCGAACTCATACTATAGAAGATGTTTTTAAAGCCGTTGAGTTATTACAAGAATCTGGGATAGAATATAATCTAGATTTTCTTTATGCTGTACCAGGACAAACTAAAGAGATGCTTTTAAAAGATCTTGAATACATCCAAAAGTTTAATCCACATCATATTTCATACTACTCTTTAATAGTTGAAGATAAAACTATTCTGAATTATTGGATAAACAATCATAAAGTCACTGATTTCCCTGATGATATAGCCAGAGATTATGCCGATATCATCGATCAAAGATTAAAAGAATTAGGGTATCACAAATACGAAGTATCCAATTATGCAAAACCTGGTTTTGAATCAAAACATAATCTTATCTATTGGGATTTAGAAGAGTATTTAGGTGTTGGACTAAATGCTAGTTCTCAGTATAACTACATTAGAATGAAAAACCCAAAGGGATTGAGAGAATATATTGAAGGTACAAAAAAACATGCCTTGAACATGCACCTTTTAGAAGACTATAATCCAAAACTAGAATTAATATTGATGGGATTAAGAAAAACATCGGGAATTAATTTAGAATATTATAAGTCAAGAGTTAGAAATGATGTATTTGAAGTATACCCAATCCTTAAAAAACATCTAGATAATAATTTGTTAGAAATAAAAGATGGTTTTTTGAAGTTAACAGAAGAAGGTATGTATTTAGCTAATCAAGTTTATCTAGATATAATATAGGTGAACAATAATGCTAGAAGCCTATTTAAAAGAATACATATATTATCTAAAGATTACAAAAAATTTAGCTAAAAATACTATAACTTCATACGAAAGAGATTTAAATGATTATCTAGATTTTATTAAAAAGAATTATGAGATAAAAGATTATAACAAAATATCACAAGAGCATATTAAAAACTACGTTAAAAGCCTTACTAGAAAAGATATTAAAGCTACAAGTATAACAAGAAAATTAAGTTCAATTCACTCTTTTCATAAATATCTAAGTAATGAAGACTTAGTTGATAGAGATGTCAGTGAGAAAATAAAAAAGCCAAAAACTAAAAAAAGTTTACCAACAGTCCTAAATATTCAAGAGATAAATGCTATAATAAATCTCACCTATAAAACTGATGAAACTTTAGACCTTAGAAATAGAGCGCTACTAGAATTAGCATATGGCTCAGGTCTTAGAGTTAGCGAACTACTTGACTTAAATATTGCTGATTTACATTTAAACAAAGGGCTTGTCACAGTTTTTGGAAAAGGAAGCAAAGAAAGAATAGTTCCTTTAGGAGAAAACACCATTCAAGCTTTAAAAGACTATATAATCAATGCGAGACCTATTCTTGACCCTAAGTCTCAAAATACTTTGTTTGTCAATAAGTTTGGCAATAAACTATCAAGAATTGGTTTTTATAAAATAGTTCAAAATTTAGCCGATAAAGCTAGTATAAATAAAAAGATCTCGCCACACACTTTTAGGCATACCTTCGCGACACATTTGTTAGAAAATGGTGCTAATTTGAGATCTGTACAAGAACTTTTGGGACATGAAGATATAATGACAACAGAGAATTATACACATGTATCTAAAGCTCACCTGAAAAATATATATAATAAAGCACATCCTCGTGCTGATGGAAAGGAAGAATAAACATGAAATTCAAAAGAGTATTTTTAATAGTCATCGACTCTGTAGGAGTCGGAGAAATGCCTGACGCAGAAAAGTTTGGCGATAAAGGAGCTAATACAATAGGAAACCTCTCAAGAGCAACTAATGGTGTAACATTGCCGGTTTTAGAATCCTTTGGATATGGAAGTTTAACAGAAATTATGGGGGTAAAACCTGTTGTTCAACCACGTGCTAATACAACAAAGTTAGCTGAATTATCGAATGGAAAAGATACAATGACTGGACACTGGGAATTAATGGGTATTAAAACAGAAATACCATTTAAAACATTCACAGACACTGGTTTTCCTGAAGAACTAATCAAGAAAATTGAAGAGATTTCAGGAAGAAAAGTCATAGGAAATAAATCCGCTTCAGGAACTGAAATAATTAAAGAATTGGGACAACATCAAGTAAAAACAGGAGACTTAATTGTTTATACAAGTGCCGATTCAGTACTGCAAATTGCAGCTCACGAAGAAATTATTCCATTGGAAGAGTTATATGATATCTGCGAGAAAGTAAGAAAAATCACTCTTGCTGATAAATGGAGAGTTGGTAGAATAATCGCTAGACCTTACCTGGGAAATGAATCGGATGGATTTAAAAGAACTACAAACAGACACGATTATGCATTAAGCCCTACATCAAAAACTGTATTAAACACATTAGAAGAATCTAAATTTGATGTTATTTCTGTAGGAAAAATTAGAGATATCTTTAATGGTTCAGGTATTACTGAACACTACGGAATAAAATCTAATCATGACGGTATGTTAAGAGTTATGGATTTGACTCAAAAAGACTTTACTGGATTGTGCTTTACTAATTTAGTGGATTTTGATGCATTATACGGTCACAGAAGAGATTCTGAAGGTTATAAGATGGCAATGGAGGAATTTGATAAAGATTTAGGAGAACTCCTAAAAATGCTGAATAATGATGATTTATTAATGGTAACAGCTGACCATGGTAATGACCCAACACATGAAGGAACAGATCATACACGTGAGTACGTTCCACTATTTATTTACGCACACGACTATAACGGTAAATTTCTACAAGAAAGATGCACTTTCGCTGATGTTGGAACAACTATAGCCGATAATTTTAATC
>JAQUZK010000160.1 GCA_028691335.1 Candidatus Izemoplasmatales bacterium | reverse complement strand
TGTTCTTTCAAAAGCTTCACTCTCGCTTTTATTATCAGGAATGAAGATTCCTGCAGTCTTATTCTTAAATTTCATCATGTATCTCCTTATTATTTAATTTTTGGTAAACTAGCTGCGGCTATTGATTGCCCTACTCTACGAGATTTTTCATCAGGTAAAATTAACTTAATCTTTTTTGAAAGTTCTGGAAACTCTGATTTTAGCACCTTTTTTGCATATTTCACTATTTGAAGCCCACCTTCTCCTGATGTAACTCTTCCTAAAATCAAGATACTTTCCAGATCATAGAATAAATCATAGAAACCTAGCGCATAACCTAAGTAAACTCCAATATTTTGAAAAATTTCTAAAGCCTTCTTATTACCTTTTTTAACTTCATCTTGAACAAAAACCAGTTTTTCAGCTAAAGACAAGTTTTCATCAATTTCAATTCCAGCATTCTTAGCTAACTTAATTACACTATCTTGTGAGAAATATTTACATCCCACTCCATAATCACCAGACCACTCATCAACAATTGAATTAACATTAAAATCAACTGGAACAAAACTCAACTCATTTAACCATCCAGTAATATTCCCAAAATGATCGATATAACCAGCTGCTTGTGCAGTACCCATCGCAATTCCTAAAACTTTATTTTTATTTAGAGACATTGAACCAGCCAAAGCCGTAACATCGCCATCATTTGCGACTTCTATTGGTACATCACCTAACTCTTTAGCTACGTTTAAATATATATCTTTTACTTTTTCTTCAAATAAATCATCAGGAACTTTTATAAACAAAGAAGCTGCCATAGTACGATTATTTACGTAAGTTCCAGCTGAACTAACTCCAATAGCATCTACTCTAGGCATTTTTGAAGCAGCTGTTTTCATCGCTTGTAAGATTTCGTTATAATGATAGTCTGGATCAGAAGTTTGTTTAGGAAACCAAATTACTTCTTCACTATAAATTGATTTTCCATTTACAACAGCTGATACTTTTCTATCGCTTCCACCCGCATCAAAACCGATTCTGTATCCATCTAAATTTCTACCTATTGGTTTGGAAGGTTCAGGAATAATTTCAATATCATCCTTATCAACGAACTCAACTTCAAATGGTTTTTCATAAATTCTGCTCATAAAATTCGAGTCAAAACTTCTATGACCTTCATTAGAAAAAGTCTTCTTAATAAACTCACCAAGTTTTCTAGGTCCAGAGTATTGAATTTTATAACCACCTTTAACCCATAATAATGACTTAATTAATCTTTCAATATAAAAACAGTTATCATCATGTTTATCCGCTTCATCAGAAAAGACAACTGTACGATAAAACGACTTGTCTATACCACTTCTTTCTAAAGCGATAAAAACCTCTTCAAAATCTCCTGATTTCAAGACGTCCAATAAATATTTTCTTATTCCAACAATCGCCGGTTCAAATCCAGGATCTAAACTAGCTTTAACTCTTAAATTTTCCTTGTATGCAAATGACTTCATTCACAAATCCTCCTAGTCCTTTAGTACCATTATCATTTTACTACAACCTAATCTTTTTTCAATAGGTATTATACTGTTAATTTTTTATACTTAATCTATGATTAAGTATCATTTTAAAACTTTAAAACAAAAAAGCAGTAAAAATTAACTGCTTTCTCTTACTAACTAATTAAATCATAAATTCATTTTTAATTTCAAAACTAAAATCAGCTTCATATAATCGATTCCAAGGAAAAGAGATCTTCTTGAAATCTACCATTCCATATAAACTACTCATATTTTTCTCTAGAAAACTACACATAAGATTATTAGCTAACAGTAAAATTTGATTATTATTATCACCAATATCATCGTAAGATATACTCTTAAATTCACTTCTTATAATATTATTAAGTTCTTGTCTTACATACCCAGTATAAGCAATATCATCGATATACCTTAAAATTAAAAACTCTAAATCACTTAACTTTTTCTTTGAATGAATAGCTTTTACACCTTGTGATATAGCGCTTCCTACGGTGTTTGAAGCTGTATTCCAACCAGCATAGGCCGCAATATTAAATAACATATTTTTTTGTTCTAAAAACTTATATACTTCCAAATCGCTACCATTACCATAAGCAACATCAGCTATTATGATTTCTTTTTGTTTTTCATTTCTAGCATACTCTAAAAAATCAAAAACTTCAACCATATTTCTATTTGCAGTCATTCCTCGTCCCGGCCTTTGATAACTAAGTCTAGATAACATTCTATCAGCTGGTGCATTAATAAATAATACTGCATCAGCTTCTTCTAATGAATTTACAACTATTCCTCTAACTACACTAATATGATACTTAACCATCGTATCTAAAAATCTATCTTCTATGTTTGGAATAATCTGCCCTGATGTTATTGAAGGATATTTTATCAAAATTTTCGGTCTTAGATTATTTATTTCATTATAGTATCTAGCCATTAAAGTCATACCTAACTCATCAGCACCTGGATACATGTAAACTTTGGTCATAAGCGATTTATCGCTTATTCTATTCCAAATTTGTTCCTGATCCATTGAGGTCCAACCATATTCTGATGAATCATCTTGAGGTATAACCAAAAAATCTAAAAATCCTTTTTCTATATAATCAATACACTTCAAATTAATTTCAAGATTTTTTTCTCTTCTCGATTTAAAATCATTTAGAAATTTATCAGGGATATTTATATTTTCTAACTCCTGTAATTCTTCTTTAGTTTCTAAAGAAATCATCTTTTTATGCTTAATTTGGCCATAATGATGGATTGATTTTCCGTATTCTCCATAATAAGGCATTTCCGCATAAGATGTATTATAATTAGGACATCTCATAATCAAAGAAAAACCATAAATAATTAGTTTAGGATTAATACTTTTTATCTCTTTAATAATTTCTAATCTTTTAAGCAAAACATCTAGAGAATGATTATGAATTCTAGCTGGAACTAAACCGCCATAAACTAGCATATCGATTGATAAAACTAAAGCGTCAGCATTTTTAATAGAGTCCATTAGCCAAGAACTAATTTCATCATAATTTCCAGCGTTTTTTCTACTTCCGATTATTTCCTTGTCAACTAAATCGATATTCATCAAGTCAGTATTAAATAGTTTGTTTGGAAAAACATAGTTACAAGGTCTATCATCTAGTGGTAGATATACAACTTTTTTCATAGTTAACCTCTTTTTTCTATAGACTTAAAAAGCGACTATTATTAGTCGCTTAGATTATTAACCCAATAAGCTGACCCATCAGGTTTTCTTAGAAGCAAATTATAATCAATCAAGTATCGTCTAACCATAACATAATCAGGATAAACATTCATTAACACTTCATTGATATCTTTTTCTTTATACTCTTTATCTTCTTTAAATAATTTCATAATGTGTAACAAACATAAATATTTTTGTTTTTGTTTTTTAGGAAATATTATTAGTTTTAAACTATTCTCATCAAGAAAGTACTTTGATAAAGCTTCCTTGAGTTCTATTTCATTATATTCAAACATATATTGTTATTCCTCTATTTATAGATACATCTTCAAGATTTGTTCACCATCATTAATACCTGTATCAACGAAACCATATTTTATATAAAAATCATAGGGCTGGTTTCCATCCATTTCGCAAGAAATATATAAAGATTTAATGTTATCTTTGATACACTTTTCTTTAATGATATCAAGAACTTTAGTTCCAAAACCCTGTTTTTGATAGTTTTTAGCAATCATAAATCTCCAAACATAATAAGCTGGCCAGTCTTCTTTTGGAATGTCTTCATCCCAAAGAGCAAGCATAATAAAACCTATCAGCATCTTACCAAGATATATAGC
>JAQUZK010000159.1 GCA_028691335.1 Candidatus Izemoplasmatales bacterium | reverse complement strand
GATTCTGAATACTAAGACAAAAGCCATTCCTAGAAAGCCCCAAATTATAAACCTATATAACAATCCTTTTTTTGAAAAATACTTTCTAGTTGATATACGCGAAGCTAATAATTCTCCATATGTAGCTAGGATTGAAGTTTTGATGAATCCCATTAGATAAGGAAATTTCTCACTAGACGTCCCAATGAACTCTCTAGTTATTGGGATAATTAGCAGTGATACTATAATAACGAAAAGAAAAGCGAAAATATAATCCATTTTCTTCATAAAACAACCTCCAATTGTAGATTATAACATTTTTTCTGTTTTTTTTGGACTAACCTATTTTAAATTGATTATTTTTAAGTATAATGTATTATAGAATAGAGGGAAAAATGGACAAGTTGAAAAAATATCTCGAAAAATATCCTAATGCACATATACTAGATATCGGGACTGGAAGAGGAGACTTTATCGCTTTAATCGACCAACTTTATCAAAATTACTCAGAGATTATTGGGACTGACATCACAGACCATCTAATTGAGATTAATAATACTAGGTATGAATCTAATCCCAAAATTAAATTTATTAAAGACGATATCTTACTTTCAAATTTAAAGGAAGGTACTTTTGATGTTGTGTGTCTATCAAACACGCTTCACCATCTTGGTTCTCTTGATGAAACTTTAAGAGCAATGAATGCCATGGTAACAGAAGATGGTATAATAATCATTAATGAGATGATTTCTAATAATCTTAATCAGCATCAAGTTTCTCATAAATTATTACATCACTTTTCAGCTAGAATAGATCGGGTTTTAAACAGATATCATGATGAAACGTTTAAAGAAGAAGAGATACTAGATATTTTTAAAAATAGTAGTTGTTTAACTTTAAGTGATTACTGGTATTTAGATATACCAGATAATCAAGTGATAGAAGATTCCACAAGCTTAATAAATTTGATAGATAGATTGACTTCACAAATTAAAGATAAAGACAACTATCCTGAAATTTTTATGGAAGCTGAAGAGATTAAGAGTTACATTAAAGAGCATGGTTTTCAATCAGCAACTCAATTACTGCTGATTTTAAATAAAAAACATCAAAAATAATATCTTATATCTTATTGTATTTATTAAACGATTGATATATAATAGTAAAAATATTATTTTTGAAACCATATTAGGAGGTTATTAGATTGAAGAAAAAAATATTGAGTTTACTAGTAGTATTTCTGTTTGTTTTCGGATTTGTAGCATGTGAAAAAACAACGACTACAACCACAAAACAAACATCACAAACTGAGCCAACTACAACAACAGTCGAAGATTTAGCTCCGGTATTATCTGGAGTAGAGGATCGTTCAGTAGTTCAAGATTCTGAAGTTGACGTATTAGAAGGAATCACTGCAAGCGATGATATCGACGGAGACTTAACTGAGTCAATTACTTATGAATCTGATTTTGATGTGACAACTGTCGGGGAATATACTGTTACAGTTAGCGTTACTGATTCTAAAGAAAACACTTCTACAGATAGTTTCGTGATTACTGTTACTGAAAGAGAATTGACTGATGAAGAAAAAGTTACTTTAGATTTACAGTCAATAAGTATCAGTTATCCAGATCTTAAATTACCAAAATGGGGATCTAATGGTTCAGTTTTCTTTTGGGGTTCAAGCGATCCTAAAGTAGTAACTAACGAAGGATATGTTATTAATCCTACAGTAGGAAGTGACCCTGCAGTAGTAACCTTAACAGTTACTGCATCTAAAGGGGGTTACCAAGCTACAAAAGACTTTCAAGTTACTATACTCCCAAATCCTGAAGTTGAAGTAACAAGCCATGTAACTTTACCTTTTGAAGGTACTTCTGAAGAATACGTTGTAGCTTCTCAAGATGAAGTAGATGTATTTTATGTAGATGGCGGTAGTGTTCCTTATATTGATGTTCAAACTTATCTTAATATGATTGATGGCGCTATTGAATCAGAAATGTTGCAATATAGTTATCCGGATAGTGATTTATTAAGGATAGAATATACTTACACTTATACTGATATTGATGGTGTTACTGAAATAACTGATACATATTGGGCTCAAATTAATTTTACAGAAAATACTTTTACAGTAAGTAACTTTGATTTCTTTGCTGGATATCAAGGAAGTACTGAAGGTACTGATTTCAGTGATGGGTTAAATTATGTTGATCAAGACTATGTTGAAGGACAAGAAGTTGTAATTCCTCTAGGTGACTATAATATGGATTTAGTTATTTATGAAGAAGAAGGAGTTACTTATTATTTGATGCCTTTACATGTTACTAATAGATTATTCGCTGGGGACGTTTATTATGATGTATATTATAACGGCGATAAATTATGGGGATTAGATACTTTTGTAGTATCCGGAATGGATGATGCAGGAGAAGCTCTAGTAAAAAGTGTTATTTCAAGTTCTCTTAACGCTGAAGACGCTCCATTTGATATGCGTTTAGCTACTTATCATTATTTAGCGTTTGTAATGGATTACTTCTATGGATTAAAACCTGATAAAGGTTATGATACATTCTATGATAGAATTTACGCTAGTGCTAAAACTATAATTGAAGGTACAGATAACCGTAGATATACACAAATCTTTACCATGGCTTACGGAATGGATGATCTTCATACTTCATATGCATTTGATGGTTATTGGAATAATCCAGTTATACCTACTACTTATATTGATGATTTAGGACCTAGTGGACAGGCGTTCTATGATTATTTAGCTAATATAAGAACTTCTTTGACAACTAAGTTTGGAACAGATCAAGCTGGAGATATTAATATTCCTAAGTTTACATTACTTGATAATGATACTATAGCAGTTATTCATATTACTGGTTTTGTAAAGGATGATATCGCTGATGTGGATACTGCAAGAGATTTTAAGGAAGCTTTAGATAGTTTGCCTGCAACAGTCGAAGATGTTATCATTGACTTATCATATAATACAGGTGGTAATATTGGTACAGTTATGAGAATGTTTGGGTATATGACCGAAGAACAATATATGTATCATTCTCAAAATCCAGCAGATGGATCTACAGTAACTTATTATATCGAAAGTGATTATGTAGCTTATGATTATAATTGGTATGTATTGACTTCAGGAGTAACTTTTAGTGCAGCTAATATGTTTGCTTCAATGGCTAAAGAACTTGGGATTCCAATTCTTGGTCAACAATCAAGCGGTGGTGCTTGTTCAATTGGATTGGTAATCAATCCTGATGGATCAGCTATAATGATTAGTACAAACAATGTGTTAAGTACTAGAAGCGGCGATGAAGTTAACGGATATACTTATACAAGTGTTGAGTCTGGTGTTCCGGTTGATTATCAAATGAGTGATGTTACAAGTGATAATGAGTTAGTTAATATCATTACTCAAATAAGAACACAAGTTACAGAATAGTTAACAAATATTTTATATAATAGAAACAATTGTGAGTAAAAGTCTTTAAAAAATCTAAAACTAGACTAGAAAAAATGTTTTATTTATACCGAATTTTTCAATGCGTTCTTTACAGTATATTGATAATATGTTATAATTACTTAACAGTTTTCTAGGCCTAGTTATCTAGTTTGCCAACAGACTAGTAATTAGACTGATATAATTTTCATAGTATGAAATTTATATAAACTGAAAAAAAAGAGTAAAAAAGAGAGGAGAAAAAAATTGAAAAAATTATTTGCTATTTTATTAGCAGCTTTCCTAGTAATAGGAATCGTTGCGTGTGGTGGAACTAGTTCATCCACTACAGAACCAACATCCACAACTGCAGAAGAAGAAAATACACTTCCTGTAATCAGTGGTGCAG
>JAQUZK010000158.1 GCA_028691335.1 Candidatus Izemoplasmatales bacterium | reverse complement strand
TACAATGCCAAGTGCAGTAGTTATAGTAATATCACTTAGAGCACTAAAAATTCATGGTGGAGTACGTGATGATTTAATGAACGAAGAGAATGTAGAAGCAGTAAAAAAAGGGATAGCTAATTTAGAAAAACATATTGAAAGCGTCCAAAACTATAAGGTTCCTTATGTTTGAGCTTTGAATAAGTTTTACACTGATACAGATGAGGAAGTAAAAGCTGTAATGGATTGGGCTAGAGATAATAACCATGAAATAGCTCTTTCTGAAGTTTTTGCTAAAGGAAGTGAAGGAGGATTAGATTTAGCTAGAAAAGTTGTTAATAAAGCAATTGAAGTTAATAAGAATAATCCTTTATACTCTCTTGAAGTATCAATCAAAGAAAAGATAGAAAAGATTGCGAAAAACATCTATGGAGCTGATGGGGTAGATTTCACTGAGAAAGCAAAAGAGCAAATTAGTCAGTTTGAAAAGCTAGGTTGGAATGATCTTTCAATTTGTATGGCAAAAACACCACTATCATTATCTGATGATGCTAATATTAAGGGTAGACCGAGAAATTTTAGAATTACAGTCAGAGAATTTAAACCATCAATAGGAGCGGGATTTTTAGTTGCTTTAACCGGCGCGGTTATGACAATGCCTGGACTACCAAAACATGGAGCTTATGAAAACATGGATGTTATTGATGAAAAGATTTTAGGATTGTTTTAAATTATAAAGGAGCGGTATAAGCTATGAAAAAGTCTAATGATTTTATTGAAAATCTAAAGAAAAAAGGAATCGGTATTGTTAATAAAGCAAAAGAAGGATACAAGAGCGTTAAAATCACTGTTGAAAAGAATTTTTTAAATGATTCTTTAAAAAGAAGATTTAATCAAGAAAACCCTTATAAGTTCATTATCATGAATGATAAAGAAAAAGCATCAGTTATTGATGAACTAATGCCGAAACATGCTAAAAGATATTTAGAGGATGATATTTTTGTATTCTATGGTTCTAAGGAAGACAATGATATCTCAGTAGGTTATTTTATCAAAGACATCAGTGATGGAACAATGTATGAAGTTGAAGAAACTGTAGATGTTAAGATACCTGTTGTCTATGAAAACGAAAGTTATGAAGTAGATGCTTTGGCAGTTTATGGTAAAATATTATGACAAAAAAAGAAGAATTTATTAGTATTTATAAACAGTATATTAAAAGAGAAGGTGCATCTGATCTATTAGATTTCTTATTATCTAATAAAAGTGATTTTTTTGAAGCGCCATGTTCAACTAGATTTCATTTATCAAGAGAAGGCGGATTAGTTGAACATTCAATTAATGTTTATGAGTGTTTAAAGGCTTATTTAGAAAGAACTCGAGTAAAGGAACTATATGGATTAAGTTTCAGTGATGAAACAATAGCTATTGTGGCGCTTTTGCACGATTTATGTAAAGTAAATGTATATAAAAAATCGATGAGAAATGTAAAAGACAGCTCTGGAAAATGGGTTCAAGTACCTAGTTATGATTTTCAAGACGCTCTTCCTTATGGACATGGAGAAAAATCAGTTTATATCATTTCTGGTTTTATGAAACTTACAAGAGATGAAGCGTTTGCGATAAGATATCATATGGGATTTTCTGACACTGAAAACGTTAGAAACGTTGGAGAGGCTTTTTCGAAATTTCCTTTAGCTTTTGCTTTGTCTACAGCTGATATGGAAGCGACATATTTTATAGAAAAATAAAGAACCTTTGATTAGGTTCTTTTTAAAAAACAAGAGGAAATCACTATGAAGAAAATATACAATGTTACTGAGGGACCGATTTTAAAAAAAATGTTACTTCTTGCTTTACCAATTCTACTAACAACACTATCACAAATAGCTTATAACCTGACTGATATATTTTGGATTGGTAGAGTTGATAGTATTGGAATGGATCAAACAAACGCTGTAGCGGCTGTAGGAACCGTTTCATATTTGACTTGGTTTGCCTTTGGCTTTATACTAATAGCTAAGATAGGGACTAGTGTAAAGGTCTCACATGCGGTAGGTAAGAAAGAGATTGAAAAGGTTAATGTTTTCGCTGCTAATGGATTATTATTAGAAGCTTTTTTGGGTATTATACTTGCCATATCGATACTTATTTTTAAAGATGAATTTTTAAGTATTTTTAATATAGAAACTCCGCAAATTGTAGAGTATGCACTAATGTATATTCCAATTATTGGAGGATTTATATTTATCCAATTTATAGTTAATGGCTTTGTGGCCATTAACGAAGGATTGGGGCAAACTAAAATTAATTTATTAGTTTTAGCCATTGGCTTTGTGTTTAATATGATTTTAGATCCGCTATTGATTTTAGTTTTTAAGTTGGGGATTACCGGAGCTGCAATAGCTACCGTGTCTTCTCAAGCAGTGACGCTAATAGTTTTTATCTTTATTTATAAAAAACATAATCCAAGTATTAAAATATTTAGATTAAAGAATCTGAACGTTAATGCTTTAAAAGAGATTGTCGGAATAGGACTACCTGTCGGATTACAGTCAATGCTTTTTACAGTAATATCTATTTACATCGCTAGAGAAGTCTTTGCTTTTGGCCCTAATGTTGTGGCTGGTCAGAGGGTAGGAGTTCAGATTGAACAATTGACTTGGATGATATCAAGTGGTTTTCAATCAGCTATAACTGTTTTTGTAGGGCAAAATTTTGGCGCTAAAGAATTTGCTAGAATCAAAAGAAGTGTATTTGATATCAGCCTAGTGTTGATTCCTTATGCATTAGTTATTTCACTGATGTTAGTTTTAATTCCAGAACAGTTAATGCGTATTTTTATTTCAGAAGATTCTACTGTTAACGCTGGAATTACATATTTAACAATTTTAAGTATTAGTCAAGTCTTTATGATAATTGAAAGTATTGGTGCTGGTTTCTTTAATGGCATTGGAAAATCTTATATACCTTCTATTGTGGGGATTGTAGGTAATTCTATCAGAATACCTTTTGTAATAATTTTAACAAAAACTTTATTTGAAAAAGGTATTTGGTGGTCGTTAAATATTTCATCTGTCTTTAAAGCTGTTATTATTATAATCGTGTTTGTTTATTTGATAACACATCTTCAAGATATGAGAACAAATAAACTAGTAGTAAACAAAAGAAAAACTCAGTCAGCTTAATAGATAAGGAGAAGTTTTTATGTGGTATTTAATTATTGCGTTTTTTATTTTCTTAATCTTTTTATATATCTGCTTACAGATTGCTTTTACTTTAGTTTTGCCGAAAACAGTAAGCTTAGAACAGTCTCTTCAGAATGAAAAAAGTAAAGAAGAGAGTTTGATTTCTTTTTATGAAACCAAATTATCCAAACAAAAATTGATTAAATCTAGATATGGTTATAATATAATGTTATATTATATGATCAATCATAAAAACAATAAATTTGTAGTTATTGCACATGGACATACCTATACTCATCATGGGGCGATTAAGTATGCTAAAATCATGGATGAGTTAGGTTATAATGTTATCATGTATGATCAAAGATATCATGGACTAAGCGGTGGAAAGAATTGTTCTTTAGGATACTATGAAAAATATGATCTTTATGATATTATCACACTTGTATATGAAGAGTTTGGTGATGATATATATCTTGGGACTTATGGTGAATCAATGGGTGGAGCTACAGTTCTTTTAGAACAAGTTTTAGATGAAAGAATTGATTTTGTCATAAGTGATTGTTCTTTTAGCAGTTTAAACAAGTTGGTAAAAGAACAATTGAAGTTAAAACATGTTCCGGGTTTCGTATTATTTTTTGTGGGTATCTTTTTTAAAATTATTACTGGAGTTAAAATGAAAGAAGT
>JAQUZK010000157.1 GCA_028691335.1 Candidatus Izemoplasmatales bacterium | reverse complement strand
CTTACCAATTAATCGTTTCTCGTTTGAGTAGCGATAATACGATTACTGATTTATTCGTGCTAGACCATGAAATGAATTATGTGATTAATCAAGATCGTTTACGTTATGAAGTGGTAGTTCCTTACACAGTTGATTATGTGGAAATTGGTGCAGTTACACATCCTAAAGCGACTTTATTTAATACAGGAATAAAATACTTAAGTGTTGGCGATAATGTTTTTGAAGTCTACGCTGTTTCTGAAAATGGTCTACAAGGAAAAGTTTATCAAGTTCATGTGATTAGAGAAGAAGTAAGTACGGATTCTAGCTTAGCATCACTTGTTATTAGAGATGCTGTTACTAATGAAATTATTGAGTTTGGGCCTGAATTTAGACCATCAACTACAGAATATATTATTGTCTTAGATGAGTCTTCTCCAATTGATTCGTTAATAATTGATAGTGTAGCTAATGATCAGTTTGCTTCAGTAGGAGGTAACGGTTATAAAGTATTAAAGGCTAAGGTAGATGGTGATTATCACAATATCTTTGAAGTAACTGTAAGAGCTCAAGATGATTCAACAACTACTTATACAATCAGTGTATATAAAGATGTTAATCTATCAGATAGTACAACTATGAGTACAGTAAGTTTAGAAGGTAGTGATGGAGTTAGATATTTAGGTACAGAAAATGCTAGAATCGATTTTTCTCCAAATACTTATTATTATGAAATAGTAGTTCCTTACTCAGTAGATTCAGTAACCTTATTTATTGGTTCTGTTACAGCTACAGTTTATGGCACAGGTACTAAAGTGTTTGTGGATGATGAGATTATATTTGAAGCTTATTTAGTTTCTCAAAGTGGTTTAGTTACAACTGATGATTATGTTATCAAAATTACTAGAGAAGCTGCGGTTGAAAATAATGATTTAGAAAGTATAACTATAAACGGCGACTTAATCCCAGATTTTGATGAAAACAAGACATATTATGAAATATCAATACCTTATCAATCAGTTGATTATGTAGTAATTGATGGTGAAGCAGTAGATTCAACTTCTATAGTTACTGGAGATTTAGGCACTAATCAACTACATGAAGGTAGAAATATTTATACTATTAACGTTCAATCAGAAAGTGGAGAAGTAAAGACTTATACTATCGCAGTTAATTATTTAAATGTAAATGCATATTTAGATGATTTGAAGGTAATTAATAGCGAGACAGAAGAAGCATATCCATTCACATTTAATCCTGATACATTTGAATACACTGTAAGTATTGGTAAGTTTGATACTGAAGTATTAATTACAGGACGTGCACAAGATCAATATAACGCAGCTATCATTGGTTTAGGAAGATATCAAATTTCAGCTGATGGATCTAAAGCTACAATTAATGTAGTAGCTTCTGATAATAAGACGATACTTACTTATACAATCAATATTTTAAGAAATGAGATTCCTTCTAGTAATACTAAGTTAAAAGACTTAAGTATTTCTGGTCAGAATTTAACATTTAATCCTGATACCCAGACTTATATTATTTCTGTAGATAACGGAGTTACTGAACTAGATATTTCAGCTATCCCTGAATGCGAAGGCGCAACAGTTAAAATTTCAGGAGCTGATAATATTTCTGAAGGTAGAAACGTTATTATGGTTGAAGTCCAAGCTGAAGATGGACAAGTTGGTTATTATCAATTGATGGTTAATAAAGATACTACACCAAATAATTTCTTAACAATGTTATTAATTATCTCTTTACTAGTTTGGATTATTACAATTTTAATAATTTTAATTAGAGCTTCTAGGGATAAAGGTCACTTTAGAAAAAGAGTGATTAAATAGTTTATGAAAGAGGATGAAGATTATGATGCTTTATACGTCTAATACGCAAAGAGATATATTATCAATTGGATTAATCATTATATTTTTGATAGTAATTTATGTTTTATGGATTTTAATTAGAAAAGAAAAAGTACATGCATTAAAAACAAAGTTTTCGGCAATGGATTCAGTTATTTCTTATAAAAAAATGTTAAATTTATTACAATTTAGAATCGGTCAAAAGGGAGAAAATTCTTTTTTCTCCCTGGTGATGGTTTCTGTGGATAATTTTGATCAGATTTTAGAATATGCCGATGAATCGTCAACTTCAGAATATATTCAAAGAGTTGCGAAAATGCTAGAAATAGTGCTTCCATTGGGTGCTAAGCTAGCTCAAACGAAAGAAAGAGAAACATTTTTAATTTACCTGCCAGATCATTATTCTAAGGATACATTTTTACATTTAGCGGAAAAGTTTAAAGAAATGGCAGAAAAACGCATTGAGTTAAGTAATGGTATTTTTATAGAGAAATCAACAAGTGTAGCTTTGATTAATTTTCCAGATGATGAAGTTAATATAGATGATTTAAATAACGGATTAAAAGCTACAATTTACAGAATTAGAAAAGAAGGCGGAAATAATATCGGGTTTTATAGTGCTGATATGATTCAAGAAAAAACATATTATGAAGCTTACCAAAAATTAAGAAACGCAATAAAGACAAACGCTATAGAAACAATTTATAACCCATTTTTCAGTAGGTTAGATAAGTTTATGGCTGGAGTTGAAATAGATATCGTATGGCATAAGACAAGTGGAGATGAAACATTTAAATCTTTCATGCCAAATCTAGAATCATCTGATGATAGCTATTGGTTTTGTCTATGGATGCTTGAAAAAGCTTTATCTAGTCACATTTCAATGATTGGAATGAATAGAAGAGTGCCTTATGAAATTATGATTCCTGTTGGAGTTAGACAGTTTGAAAATGAAATGGTTTTTGATGATATGATTAATATTTTAGAAAAATATCAATTAGAACCCCAACAGTTAGTATTAAAGATTATGAATCCACTTCAAGTAAGTCAAGAAACACAATTTATAAAATCTCTCATACAGTTACAAAGCACGGGAGTAAGATTAGCTATTGATGTTAATAAGATAGACGATAGCTTATATTTGTTATTAAATGAGTATAAGATCGATGTTATCTTACTTGATCAAAGCTTACTTACTAAGCAACATGATAAGTTAATGGAAGTGGAAGAATTAATTAATTTTACAATTGCAAATCACATAGATATAATTGCGACGATGATTCAAAGTAAAGATCAAGTTGATAAACTTGATAATCATATTGATAAGATTCAAGGGCCTTTGTGCTGTGCTCCTATGAATAAAGAACAATTGCTTAATCATCTAAATAAGAAATTGGACATTTAATTATGAAAACAATAGTGAGGAGTTATTTATATGGAACAATTTTCACAATGGTATATTGAATTTTTTAAAAAATATTTGAAGGATGTAGTGGAGATTATTTTTCGCTTTTTTGACTCAGTAGTAGATATCTTTGTCAGAAATCCCTTGGAATATTATAAAGACTTTGTTTTAGCATCAAACACTTTCAATTTATTTGATTGGGTAATGGCTATATTAGCCATGATTATTACTTTGATTTTATTCTTTGCATTTTTTATTTTGTTATTTCAATTATTAAGAAGATATTTCAGATTTGTTAAAATAGAAAGAGAAAAAACAGATTTGTTATATGAAGTAGGAAGTTTAAATTCTAAGATTATGACTTTAGTAGATGAGAAAAACGCTGTGGTTGCTTTATCTGGAAACAAGAAGAATATTGGAACTAAGAGTAACGGAACAGTTGTTAAAGGCTCTGTTCAAGATCCTAAGAATAGAATGAGTCGTTTTGTTAAGTTAGTACAAGTTGATGAAAAATATAAGTTTACGAGATTAAACTTTGAAATGAAACCAGAAGATAAGATATCTTTAAATGAGATGGTTAAGAGATTTGTTAATTACTCAGCT
>JAQUZK010000156.1 GCA_028691335.1 Candidatus Izemoplasmatales bacterium | reverse complement strand
GCAAAAACAATGAATTTCCAAAGTTCCGTGAAGTTATAAGTTGATAGCAGCGCTTGAAGAGAATCTCCAAACCATAACTCTGCATATAATGGCAGTAAAACATAAGCGTTCATAAACGCACCAACTATAGTCATAACTAAAGTTCCTAGCGCAAGCCCGATAACGGCTTGTTTTTTTGTTTTATGCTTAAAGTAAATAAAACTTGCCGGTAAAACAAACGATAAACCGATAATTAAATTAGCGAACTCACCTACATAAGCTGTTTTTGATGCGCCACCAATAGTAATATCAAGAAAAATCTTGATTGATTCTATTAAGAATCCAACAAATGGTCCATAAGCAAATGAACCCAACATTACTGCAACTTCAGAAAAATCTAACTCGTATGGTCCAATAATCGGGAAACTTAAAATCATTAAAATAAATGCTAGTCCACCTAAAATACCAATAGTTGTTAATCTTCTAATGTTTTTACTCTTGTTCATAAATTTCTCTCCCTTTAAATAAAAAATATCCGTTAAAAACGGACATTCCAGGCGTAAAAGAAAAAAAGTAGTTATATTACTTCTTCCATCCAGACTTTACTGTCGGTTTAGGAGTTTCACCTAATCGTGCCTAAGCTCGCGGACTATAACCGCCGGTAGGGAATTTCGCCCTGCCCTGAAGTGTTTTTAACAATTACATTATAATATATATATTAGTTTTTATCAACAGTTATTAAATATTTTTTGCAATAGCCCTCACAAGTGAAGCCTCAACACCCTCTATTTCTAATGGTAAGGCAACTAAATAAATATGTGAAGTTAGCTGACTAAGATTAGTCAAATTTTCAATTAAATAAATATCTGATTTTAACAAATCTTTATGCATTTTAAGTTCATGATCATTAAAATAGGAAAAATCTGGTATATCAGCGCCTAAAACATTGATATTATTATCTTCTAGAAAACGAAAAATCGAAGGTTCAAACTTTGGACACTCGTAATAGCTCTTAGTATTAAACTTATAATAATGATGTAAATCTAATATCAAGATTCTTTCTTGATATCTTAGATTCAAGTATTTGTCTTCTACATCTTCAGTAGAAATTACATTATTTAATATCTCTGGTCGTATTACATTAGCCTTTCCTAAAAAATCTTCGAAAATGATATCATTTTCTTTTGTAGAAACATGGTTTTTAAAATCAATATGAGTACCTAAATGCATATTGATATTTAATTGATGCAAATTAAAACCATCTTCACTTAAACTCTTGACCTTCTTTAGTTCCAAAGGTTCGTCTCCTGGATATACCAAATTTGCCTTTTTAATCTTTACACTTAAATCAATCCACTCACTCATAAGTATTTACCTCCATTTTATTTCATGAAAAAAAGGTTGAGTAAAAATCAACCTTTAGTTACAGAATTAACATGCCAAATATTATTAGCATAATCCTTTATTGAACGATCTGATGAGAAAACACCGCTTTTAGCTATATTAATTATAGCTTTCTTAGCCCATTGATGTCTATCTTTGTAAGTTTCATTAGCTCTATTGCAAGCATCTTTATATGCTTGATAGTCTTTCAAAACAAAATACTGATCACGATATACTAAATTATCAAAAATCTCTTTAAACTCATATCTATCAACATTTTCAAAAAAACCATTGACCAATTGGTCTAAAAGAATTCTAATTTCAGAATCATTTTCATAAATTTCTTTTGGGTTATATCCGCCATTTTGATAAACCGCGTTCACTTCTTCACTACTCATGCCAAAAACAAACATGTTTTCGTCTCCAACAAGTTCATTAATTTCAACATTAGCTCCATCTAAAGTACCTAATGTCAAAGCTCCATTCATCATAAACTTCATGTTTCCAGTTCCGCTGGCTTCTTTTGAAGCTGTGGAAATTTGTTCAGATATATCCGCTGCAGGCATTATTGTTTCAGCATAAGAAACATTGTAATTTTCCACAAATACAACTTTTAGATAATCTGAAGTATCTGGATCATTATTTACTTTTTCAGCGATTGTGTTGATTAATTTGATAACTTTTTTAGCAAAATAATAAGTTCCCGCTGCTTTAGCTCCAAAAATATAGGTATGAGGTACAAATGTTTCTTTAAACTCTGGTCTCGCTTTTAAAGTATTATATACACTCATAATATGTAAAGCATTCATCAACTGTCTTTTATATTCATGAAGTCGTTTAACTTGAATATCAAAAATAGATTCAGGATTAATCTCAATATTTTGTCTTTCCAAGATTTTCGCAGCTAAAGCTTGTTTTTTCTTAAATTTAACTGTTAAAAACGCTTCTTGAAATTCAAAATCATCGATGTAATCAATTAGTTTTTCTAACTCTCTTGGATTTGACTTAAACCCAGTACCGATTTTCGAACTAATTAATTCAGTTAATTCTTTATTTGAATGTAATAACCATCTTCTATGTGTAATACCATTAGTTACATTATTAAACTTATTTGGATAAAGATCATAGAATTTCTTCATTTCGATATTTTTTAAGATTTCTGTATGCAGTTTCGCTACCCCGTTTACTGAGTAACTAGTTACTATACAAAGATGAGCCATTTTAACTACACCATCATTGATAATCGCTAAATCTTTAATCAAGTCTGTTTTTCCATAACCATATTTTTCTAGTAAGTCTAAAGTAAATCTACGGTTGATTTCCTCAATCAACTGATAAATTCTTGGTAATAAAGGTTTGATAATATCAACCGGCCATTTTTCTAAAGCTTCAGCTAAAATCGTATGATTAGTATAGGCAACCATACTAGTAACAATTTCCCATGCTTGATCCCATTCCATGCCTTCTTCATCTAGTAATATTCTCATTAATTCAGGAATAATTAAAGTAGGATGTGTATCGTTGATATGCATAACAACATGATCAGCTAAATTCTTTAATGTTCCATATTTTTCTTTATGCTCAGCTGTAATACTTTTTACTCCAGCGGCTGAAAGAAAATATTGTTGCTTAATTCTTAGTTGTTTTCCTTCGTAAGTTGTATCGTCTGGATACAAAAGTCCAGATATTTTCTGTAGTTCACTTTCGTACTCAAAAGGCGATTTATGATCAGGATATTTACTTCCCGGTTCTGCATTCCAAAGTCTTAAATAATTAACAATATTATTATCATCCCCAACAATTGGAACATCATATGGTACTGCTCTAATTACTTCTTGTGGATAATAAACCGGTTTTTGGTTTTCCCAATTAATATAACCAAAAAATGGTATGTCTACAGATTTTTCTTGTCTTCTAATTTCCCATACATATCCATCATTCAACCAGTTATCAGGTCGTTCTTCTTGATAACCATTACTAATTTTTTGGCGAAATAAGCCATAACGATATCTTATGCATTGTCCATAACCCAAAATGCCTAATGAAGCCATGGAATCTAAATAACAAGCTGCCAATCTACCTAAGCCACCATTACCTAAACCAGGATCTGATTCAAAATCTTCTACTTCATTTAAATCATAACCCATTTCTTCAAACCCAGCTTCACAAACATCTCTTATTCCCATGTTCATTAAATTATTAGTTATTAAACGTCCTAATAAAAATTCCATAGAAAAATAATAGACTTTCTTTTCTTCTGAGTCATTGATTAATTTTTCTGTATTAAGCCAATCTTTAGATATTTCTTCTTTTACTAAGATTCCTAAAACATTGTATCTTTCTCGAATAGTTGATTCAGAAATCTCTTTATAGTAAGTTGTTTTTAATCTTTGTTTAAAGGCTTTCGTAAAACTATCTTTAGTTTTGAAAACACCTAGTCTCATATTACCACCTCAATATCATTATAACATTTTTACCGTTTTTCTAATAATAATGCTTGTTGTGACA
>JAQUZK010000007.1 GCA_028691335.1 Candidatus Izemoplasmatales bacterium | reverse complement strand
CACTTAGGTATAAATGTGACTGTTCTAAAGAAAGATTCTTTAAAGGTTTATCTACGCTAGATAAAAAAGAGTTGAAAGAAATAATTAGTGAAGGGCAACCTATTGAAATTGCTTGTGAATTTTGTAAAACAAAATATGTATTTCAAATTGACGAGTTGAAAGAAATTGAAAAAAGTTTGCGATAATAAAAAATCGCAAACTTTTTTTAATATGGTAAAGGATATTTATCAGTTAACTTTTTAACTTCTTCCTTAACATGTGCCAAAACTGTTTCATTTTCTGGGTTCATTAGTACTTGATCAATTAATCTTGCGACTTCAACGAAATCTTCTTCTTTAAACCCTCTAGAAGTCATCGCAGGAGTTCACAACCTAATACCGCTAGTAACAAAAGGTTTTTTTGTATCATAAGGAATAGTATTTTTATTACATGTTATATTTGCATCATCTAATAATCTTTCAGCTTTTTTACCGCTCATATTTGCTTTAGAAAGCACATCTAGCAACAATAAATGATTGTCAGTACCATTGCTAACAACATGATAGCCTAAATTCATAAACTCTTCTGCAAATACTTTTGCATTCTTTACAACTTGTTTTTGATATTCAATAAAATCATCTGTTAAAGCTTCTTTAAAAGCTGCAGCTTTTGCTGCTATTATATGCATAAGTGGCCCGCCTTGAATTCCTGGGAAAACTACTCTATCAACATTTTTTGCTATTTCTTCATTATTGGTAAGAATAATACCTCCTCTAGGACCCCTTAGAGTTTTGTGAGTCGTTGAAGTAACTATATCAGCGTAATCACAAGGATTCGGATGTAATTTAGCTGCCACTAAACCAGCGATATGAGCCATATCAACCATTAACATCGCTCCAACTTTATCACATATTTCTCTAAATCTTTTAAAATCTAATATTCTAGGATAAGCACTAGCTCCAGCAACTATCAATCTAGGTTGTATTTCGAGAGCCTTTTTTTCTAAATCATCATAATCGATAACTTCTTCATCTTTGCTTACATAATAGGGGTAGAATTCATAATCAATTCCGCTAAAACTTAAAGGATGTCCGTGAGTCAAATGTCCTCCCTGATCAAGTGCCATACCCATTACTTTATCCCCGGGATTTATTATCGCTCTATAAGCACCCATATTCGCTGTTGAGCCTGAATGTGGTTGAACGTTGGCAAATTTTACATTAAAAAGTTGTTTAACTCTTTCTCTAGCTAAATCCTCTGCCATATCTACTGCTTCACATCCACCGTAATATCTTTTCCCTGGATATCCTTCTGCGTATTTATTTGTCAATACGCTTCCATCAGCTTCTAAAACGCCTAATGAAACAAAATTTTCTGATGCAATTAATTCAATGTGAGATTGTTGCCTTTGTAATTCTTTTTGAATGACCTGAAAAAGTTCATTATCAGAATTCTTTAAATACATTTCTCTTTCTCCTTTATAAAATCTGTATAAATTATTTTAAACTCTTCTAAAGTAAGAGCCTCTCCTCTAATTGTATCAATAATATTATTTCTTTCAAGCAAATTCTTAAAATATTCTTTTCCCAAGTCTGAGTAACTATCATATAGATTATTAACCAAAGTTTTTCTTCTTTGAGAAAAAGCATTATGAACAAACTTATAGAAGCCCTCTTGATCAATACTATCATCTAATTCTTTTCTAATCAAATTGATAACCGCAGAGTCTACATTAGGCTTCGGTTTAAAAACGCTTCTAGGGACTTTAAATAAATAAGATGCATTAGTTTGATCTTGAACGATAATACTCAAAGCATTATAATCCTTTGTATTAGGCTTTGAAGTTAATCTTCTAGCCACCTCTATCTGCATCATAATAGTAAGAGACTTTATTTTTTGACTCTCTTCTAAAACTTTCATAATAATTGGGGTAGTTATGTGGTATGGTAAATTACTGATGAACCATACATCCTTACTATCATCTAAATATCTAGAAATATCTGAGTCTATCTTAGCTTTCAAAAAATCTTGGTTTAAAATCACCAAATTTTTCTTATCAATAAAGAAATCATTTAATATTGGAATTAAATCTTGATCAACTTCATATATTAAAACTTTTTTTGCGATATTTACAATATGTTTTGTTAAAGCTCCTAGCCCTGGTCCAACTTCAATAACATAAGAATTTTCATCTATGCCAGAAGCTTTAATTATATTAGTTATGATATTTTCATCCAACAAGAAATTTTGACTATACTTCTTTTTTATACTTATCTTATTTTCTTCTACTAATCGCTTAGCTTCATTATTAATATTTAAACTCATACAATATATTATCTATCCTTTCTAAATCAATGTCTAACATATTTAAATACTTTAATAGTGTTTTCCCATTAGAAAAAGGAATGTTAAGTTTTTGGCACAAATACATTCTTATTTTTGATGAATTCTTACTATTTATTATTTTTCTAATTGATAAGTCATTTCTACAAATTTTGTTATTATTGTATTCAAGACTAATCAAATTCTCTAAACTAGATTTAATATCCTCAATAGATGCATGTTCTACACCAACCTTAGTGTTTTGGGTGTTTTTAGCCTTCTCACTGGATATATATGCAAACTTATAAATACCCTTAGTCTCTAAAATCTTATTAGTGATTTTCTTTCCTGGAGTATCAGGATCTAAAAACAAAACCACATCATTTATTAAACTCGCTCTATATATTAAACTAAGTGTCTCTTCAGAAATTTCACTTCCATTTGTAACTATACATTCGACATTTGGATAAACTGATTTAATTCTTGATTCATCATGAAAACCTTCTACTACTATAATTTGATTCTTTTTCATTGATTTGTAAAATACCTTTTCTTAATTTTTTCAGGTACAATAACATCTATTGCTTGGTTCGAAACCTCAATAATTTGATTCCCACTTCCACCAAATTCACCATCCACATTCCAAGCTGCCTTAGAGCTAGTTTTAATCTCCATTCGATTAGTTTTAAATCTCTTAACTAAAGGGGTAGACCAAAAAGGAAATATAAACGATAAAGCAAACAAAATAAAATTAAATGGAAACACGTTTTTATATAAAACCACATTAACAAGCCCGTCATCTAAACTTGGTTTATAAATCATATTTACGCCTGCAACTCTTTTTGAGTTGATTATAAGAACAAGCGTATAAACTCCTTTACAAACTTCATTATCATGATGAATCGTCATATCCATCTTAGGTATTGTAAAAATTTCTTCAAACGCTTTAACTATATAAGCAAAATAACCTATTTTCTTCTTTAGCTTAGAATCAGTAACATAGCTTATATCTATAAAAGCCCCAGTAGCTGTAACATAGCAAGAATACCTATCATTAGTCTTAACTATATCCATTTTAACTGGAACACCTGTTAAAATTATCTCTAAAGATTTAAACAAATTTTTTGAAAGACCCAAACTCATACCTATGTCGCAGCAAGTTCCTGCTGGCAAATATCCGATGACTGGACGTTCTTTATGTTTCATTAATCCGTTAACACACTCATTAAAAGTGCCATCGCCACCTACGATTATCACCATATCGTAATGATCTTCACAAGCCTTTTCACATAGTTCAGATGCGTGATTTGGATATTCTGTCATGAAAACATAAATTTCTTTAAATTTTGGTTCAATTTTTTTTATAATCTGAGTCAATTTTGATTCAAAATTTTGACGACCACTTTTCGGATTATAAATAAGCATCAATTTTTCCATTTAATCACCAAAATAATTATATCATAACCAGATATAAAATGTAACTTAGCATTAAAACAATATATTTAAATAAGCTATTATAAATGTTCTATAAATTTGTTATAATGTTTATGGTGATAAATATTGAAAAAAATTAATACTATTCTATTTGACTTAGATGGGACTTTAGTGGACTCAAACGAGTTAATAATCTATTCATTTAAAGAAACATTTAAAAAGTATCAACCAGAAAAAAACTACAGTAGAGTTGATTTAATAGAAATGATTGGCCCTCCGTTAAAAGAGACTTTTAAAACTATTACCTCAGATCAAAACAAAATAGATGAAATTATAAATTTCTACCGAAAAATATATCAAAAGAATGAGTTTGATTTCATAAAGATCTACGATAACGCAATAAAAGTATTAGATATTTTAAAATCTAGAAATTTTAATTTAGGAATAGTGACTACAAAATTCAAAGAATCTGCTTTACCCTCTATAGAACATTATAATATAAATAAATACATTAAGCACTATTCGTTTCTAGGTGATGTAGATGAACACAAACCTAGCCCTAAACCAGTTTATTATCTGCTAAATCAATTCAATAAAGTTGAAAAAGCTTTGATAATAGGTGACGCTCCGTCTGATATATTAGCCGGTAAAAACGCAAAAATATATACTTGTGGTGTTAATTGGAGTTTAAAAAAAGAGGAGCTACAAAAAGTTAATCCAGATTTTTGGATTAACGAATTTTTAGATATTCTAAATATTATAGATAAGGAGATTTAAGTTTATGGATTGCATTTTTTGTAAAATTATTAAAGGAGAAATCCCTAGTCACAAAGTCTATGAAGACGATTATGTTATCGCGATATTAGACATATCGCAAGTAACTAAAGGTCACACATTAATTATTCCAAAGAAACATAGTAAAAATCTATATGAGTTAGATGAAAACCTATCAAAAGATATCTTCAAAGTATTACCAAAAATAAGTAATTATCTAAAATCTGCTTTTAACCCAATTGGGATGAATGTAATAATTAATGTTGATAAACCACTACAATCTGTAGATCATTTACACATTCACCTAGTTCCTAGATATGAAAATGATGATTTTGATATAAAATTTACCAACAATCAAAATAAACTAACAAAAGATGATTTTCAAAACATACAAAATTCCATTATAAAAGAAATGGAAAAAAATCGATAATTATAGTGAACACCATATAGTGGACACTTAATAAAAAAGAATAAGATTGAAATGATAAGATGTTAGTAATTGTATTTACTAGCATCTTTTTTACTATAACAACTCTTTCAACTGTTTGTAACATCCCTGTTTTTGTAATCTCTTCTAAACCCAAAAACTTCGTAATATCTAAAATCTCTTCACAGTCTTGATATAAATTGTAAATTGTTGTATTTTCTAAAAATAAATATCATTTATCATCATCATTTTCATTATATATCATTCAAAGAAAAAAGATGTTGAGATGGCAATTATCTTACCATTTCAACATCTTAAATATTTTTTTAAATTGTTTCATCAATAAAGCCATCTAACCCGTTGTATCTACTCATAATATCTTGAAAACTGATTTGGTCTATAAAATCATCTATAACACTGGTTATAGTTATCATGATATCTCCCATAAGTTTAAGTTCTGCTTTTGAAAAATCACTTAAAACATAATCTTTCATATCCTTATTTTGAGATTTATCAATACCTACTCTGATTCGTTTAAAATTATCAGAACCAAGGTGTGCTATAATTGACTTTATTCCATTATGCCCTCCAGCACTTCCTTTATACCTTAATCTTAGTTTTGTTAGTGGTAAAGCGACATCATCATATATTACAAGTATAGAATCAATATCTATATTATAATACTGCATTATTTTAAGTATTGAGTACCCTGAGTTATTCATGAAGGTTGTTGGTTTAGCTAAGATAGTATCTTTATACTCTGCTATTTCAGCGTTAAATTTTATTGATTTCTTAAACTTAACGTTTTTTATTCCTGCAAAACTATCGATAGCCATAAAACCAACATTATGTTTAGAATTGCTATATTTTTTTCCAGGATTTCCTAAACCCACAACTAACTGTTTCATTACTTTTTTGATGGTGTTATAACAATGTATCTGTTAGGTTCTTCCCCTTCAGAAATTGTTGTAACATCTCTCCAATCAGATAACTTAGTATGAATTACTCTTCTTTCATATGCATTCATCTTGCTTAATCTAGTAGACACTTTAGTTTTAACAACTTCCATTGCTGTTTTAGTAGCTAAAATTTCAAGTTGTTTTTTTCTTTGTTCTTTATATCCGCCAATGTCAATTAAAACAATATAAAACTCATCAGTATATAAATTAATATAGTTCTTCAAAAGATTTTGGATTGCTTCTAAAGTCTTTCCGTTTTTTCCTATAAGAATAGGATTTTCCTTAGCATCAATTGTAAATAATACATTTCTTTCTCCGGTTTGCTTTCCTTCAATAACCGCTTCTATTTCCATGTTTTCAAGCAATTTTTTGATATATTCAATACCATCGTTAATAACATTAAAATCTACAATAGCTTCAACAATATATGATTTATTTAAACCTAGTAATGATTTCTTTTCTTCAACAATATTTAGTTCGATAAAATCTTTATTAACTCTCAATTCTTGAGCAGCATAAGCTAAAGTTTGATCATTTAATGCTTTTGTTTCAAATTGTATTTTTTTCATTAAAATTAAATCTCCCCTTAAATTCTTGATTGTATTTGATCTTTTCTTTTATCAACATTTCTATGACTGATATAACTTTGAAGTAATTGATAAGCTGTACCTATAACCCAATAGAATGCTATACCAGCATTACCAATTGAAATATATGCCATCATAATAACCATAAAATACATCATATATTTCATAGTTTTTTGTGTTTGTTGCTGACTTGGACTTTGATAGTTACTATGTTTTTGAACTGATTTAGTACGTTTTGTTGTTAACCATTGGCTTAAGAACATTAACCCAGCTACTAAAAGTGCTAATGGTAAATTTTCTAACCAGTAAGTATTTCCTAAATCTGTCCATAAAAATCCAGTTGCTACATCATCAAACAGCCCTGTTCTTGGGAATCTTTGAACTACTTGATACATCGCAATGAAAATAGGCATTTGTAGAAGTGGCATAAAACAACCTAATAAGTTTATTTTATATCTTTTATATACTTCCATAGTTTCCATTTGCATTCTTTGTTGAGAAGCTTGGTCTTTTTTGTTACGATATTTTTCTTGTATTTTGGACAACTCAGGTTGAGCAATTTGCATTTTCAAAGACATATCATTTGTTTTAGCGTATATTGGCCATCCTAATGTTCTAATAACTAAAGTCATTATTAGTAACCCTAACCAGTAAAAATTAGTATTTAATAAACCAAACAAACTTCCTGCATAATATGTAAAATACCCAATTTGTAATACTACCCATTCCCAAACACCTGTTTTTTCTCCTAAAGGTGTAGTATAAACAGATTCATAAAGTCTAAAACTCTCTTTAGCTGTAACAACTTCATCATCTAAAGTTACAGTAACACCTGGGCCTTCTTCTAAATCACCCCATACAATTGTCCCGTCACCAGAACTATAGTTTGAATCATCCATTAAATCTGTTCCAAATAATGTGATTAGTCCAGCATAATCTGTCGCATCATTAGGATCATCAACATCTGATGAAACAACAATTGACTTGTAGTTTTGATAAGTTACCCCTTGTTTGTTTCCTCCGCAAGATGTAACACCAAAAACTAATAACAACATTACTATCGCTGCTAATATTTTGTTTTTTGTTTTCATTTGATCCTCTCTTCTAATAATTTAGCTCTTTTAAATAATTCTTCAACTTTATCTTTAATTTCGGAAAAAGTGAGATCTTTAGATTTCAGTTTTGTGATTAAAAAAAATTCGCTTTGTTTATCGAAATTGTTAGTCTTTACTATTTCTCTTATTCTTCTCTTCATAAGATTTCTTTCAAAAGCTTTTCCAAATTTTTTAGGAACACTTACTGCGTATCTAAAATTCTCATTATCATGGTTTTTTTTATAGTACAAAACAAAATAACTATTCCCAACAGTTGTTTTCTTTTTCATCAACTCTTGAATCTCAGTATTTTTTTTGATACGATACTTTTTTTTCAAAATTTCCTCCTAAAAAATCAAAAAATCACCATAATTATATATCGTTCAGGTGATTTCAGGTATAAATATATATATATTGGTGTATTTTTAATTAATTTTTATCGGTCAGATACGGTTAAAGACTTTCTTCCTTTAGCTCTTCTTCTTGCTAAAACTTTACGACCACTAGCTGTTTCCATTCTAGCTCTGAAGCCGTGAGTTCTTGCTCTTTTGATCTTACTTGGTTGATATGTTTTACTCATAGTCAACACCCCCTCATTTATTTTCGAAAACCATGCTATCTAATTATACGAAATTTTATATATGATGTCAACATTTTTTATTTGATAGTAAGATATTATTTTTTTTCCACTGGGGAATTCTATTTTTCAACTGTTAATATGTGGAAAAACCCTTCTAACCGCTAAAATTAAGCATAAGTTTTCCACATTATAGTTGTTAAGTCGCTTTTAAATAAAAAGTTTTCCACATTTTTTTGTTGAAAAATATTTATTCGTTGATAGAATATTTATGATATATTTATATGTAAGAAATGGAGGTGAGTTATATGTATGATTTTGAAGAAATATGGAAACGAATAAAATCTAGTCTTCAAATTGATTTTGATAGTGATATATATAACGAGCATTTCGCCTCTATAAACAATGTTTTTAAAGTAAATAATAATTTTGTTTACTTAATTGCTCCTAATTCTTATATAAAGAATAAAATTGAAAACTTCTATATTAATCGTCTAAATTATCTTCTTAATAACTATGTAGAAGAAAAATACTTATTTAAAATTATCACCAAAGAACAAGCTACTATAGAAGTAAAAAAAGAACAACCATATGAAATAAATAAACCAGAAGAAAACTTAGAAAACAAATATAAAACTGGCTTAAACAATACATACACTTTCGATAATTTTGTCGTTGGACCTAGTAATAGATTAGCTTATACTTCAGCTATGAAAGTGGCTGATCAACCCGTTACTTTTGCAAATCCATTATACATTTTTGGTGATGTTGGTTTAGGTAAAACACATCTTATGGAATGTATTGGTAATTATGCTTTAGAAAATAATATAAATCAAAAAATTTTATATGTTAAAACAGATCAATTTATTGAAGATTATGCTTCAGCTGCTCAAAACAAAACTTTTGATGATTTTTCAAAAAAATACGAAGATATCGATATGTTGTTAGTAGATGATATTCAATTTTTATCTGGTAAAAACAAAACTCAACTTGAATTTTTTAAGATTTTTGAAAAATTAAAAGATAACAATAAACAAATAGTAATAACTTCAGATAGACCTGCTTCAGAATTATATGACATCATGTCTAGATTAACTTCTAGATTTGAATGGGGTTTATCAGTGGATATTGATAAACCTAATTTAGAACATCGTATTTTAATTCTTAAGAAAAAATTAACAGTAGAAACATCAGATCCCGAACTAATTTCAGATGAAATTCTAGAATATATAGCTAGTATCTTCGACAATAATATAAGAGAATTAGAAGGGGCTTTAAAAAGAGTTTTGTTTTATTGTACAGCTTTTAATTATAAATTTACTATTGAAAATACGAAAGACGCTTTAAAAAATCTTATCAACTCAAAATATGCTGGAACAAAAAATGTTGACAAAACTAATTATAATAATATTTTAGACATTGTAAGCAACTATTATAATATTAATACAACCGATTTATTATCGAAAAAAAGACAAAAAAAATATGTTTTTGCTAGACAGGTATCAATGTATATACTAAAAGACATTTATGATTTAACTTTTAAAAGAATCGGACAAATTTTTAATGGTAGAGACCATTCAACAGTTATATACAGTATTGAACAAATTTGTAACTATATTCAAACTGATAAGACCGTAAAAGATGATGTAGATAAATTGTTGATTAAATGTGGAAAAAAATAGGTTTTAAACACTATATCTTATATACTTTATTCGCTAAATATGGTATAATATTTATGATATAGATTTAGTTTTATCCCCCTATCAACAAAACTAATAATAATAAGTTAAAAAGAAAAAATAAATATATATATAGGAGGTTTATATGAATTTTTCAATTCAAACCGAAGTTTTATTAAACAATTTATTAATTTCACAAAAAGCTTTATCTACAAAAACACCAGCTCCATATTTACAAGGAATTAAATTAGAGGTTAATGAAAATGAACTGGTCCTTTTAACCAGCAACTCTGATATTTCTATTAAGTTATCTATAAAAGATGAAAGTCTAAATATAGAGTCTACAGGAGAAATACTTATACCCGGAAGAGTATTTGTTGATTTTATTAAAAAATTAGATAAAGGTATTGTTGAATTTTCAGTGGTGGATAATAATGTACTTAAAATTCATTCTCATAACACTGATCTTTCTTTAAATTTATTAAATGTTGATGATTATCCTGAAATTAATTTTTATTTAAATGATTTACCAATAAAGTTAGAATCAAAAATAATGAAATCTGTGATTAGACAAACTACATTTGCAGCTTCTTCAGTTGAAAACAGGCCAATTTTAACAGGTGTAAATATTAGAGTTGAAAATGATAAACTAATCGCTATTGCAACTGACTCTTTTAGATTAAGTCAGAAAAAAATAGATATTCAAAAGAATTTTGAAGATATGAATGTTGTTATACCTAGTAAAAGTTTGGACGAGTTATCGAAAGTTTTAGAAATGGATTTAGATGAAATATTAATTCATTTAAATTCAAAATCTATTGTTTTTGAATACGGAAATATATTATTTCAATCAAGACTTCTAGAAGGTAACTTTCCAGAAACATCTAGATTAATTCCAGTTGAATTTCCAATTATTTTGAAATTCAAACTAGATGATTTAGCTATAGCTGTTGAAAGAGCTTCTTTATTATCTATGAAAGATAATTATAACAGTATCGTAAAATTAAGTTTAAAGCCTAATGATGAAGTTGAAATAACATCTAATTCACCTGAAATAGGTAAAGTTGTAGAAGAAATAGATCCTATAGAAAAAGTTTCAACTACTCCTATTAAGATTGCTTTTAGTTCAAAATATTTTTTAGATGCTTTAAAGACATTTAATTCTTCAGAAGTTTATGTAAAATTTACTGGAGAAATTAGACCTTTTATAATTGAAGGAACTGATGATCAAGGATTAATCCAATTGATTTTACCGGTTAGAACAGAATAAAATATAACTTTTCTAGTGATGTTGAAAAACATCACTTTTTTTTATTTTTCAATAAAAACATATTTATTTATTCTGTTGATTTTAACTATTATAAATGTTAAAATTTTAATGTGCCTGAAAAGGAGATTTTATGGAAACAAAATATGATGTAATTATTGTTGGAGCCGGTCCAGCAGGTGTAATGTGTGCTTATGAATTAGCTGAAAAAAACGAGAATTTAAAAATTCTCTTATTAGATAAAGGACATGATATCTATACAAGAAAATGTCCTATTATGCAAAAAAAAATAGATAAATGTCCCGTTCAAAAGAACGGTTTTGTTTCGTGTTTTCCTTATTGTTCAATAACTAACGGATTTGGAGGAGCTGGGGCTTATTCAGATGGTAAATTTAATATTACTAGTGAGTTCGGTGGTTGGATGGATGAGTATCTTGATTCAAATCTTATTTTAGAATTGATTAGGTACGCAGATAGCATAAATTTAAAATTTGGTGCACCTAAAAATTTAACTAATCCAAATACTGATAAGGTTAAAGATATTGAAAAAAGAGGGTTGGCAGTAGGCTTAAAATTATTAAGGTCAGAAATAAGACATTTTGGCACAGAAATTAACCTTCAAGTTTTAAAAAACATATACGAGTATTTAAAAACAAAAATAGATATGGCATTTAAAACTGAAGTAAAAAATATAGTTGTTGAAAATGATAAAATCAAAGGAATTGTTCTATTAAATGATAAATTAATAGAATCAAAAAATGTAGTTATTGTACCCGGAAGAGATGGGTCTTATTGGTTAAGTCAGTTAGCAAGCGAACACAACATCAGCATGAAATCAAATCATGTAGATATTGGAGTGCGATTAGAAACTAACAATGAAATAATGGAAGAAATAAATGAACATCTTTATGAGGGAAAATTTATATATAGAACACAAGTAGGATCAACTGTTAGAACTTTCTGTTCAAACCCTAGTGGACATGTAGTTATTGAAAATCATAGTGGTACTATGTTAGCTAATGGACATGCATACAGTGATTCAAAATATGGTTCAAAAAACACAAATTTTGCTTTACTAGTATCTCATAGATTTACTGAACCATTTAATCAACCAAATGAGTTTGCTCACGGAGTCTCGAAATTAGCTAATATGCTTAGTAATGGGTCAATCATTTTACAAAGATTTGGAGACCTTCAAAAAGGGCGTAGGTCAACTCATAAAAGAATTAGCGAAGGATTTGTTACACCAACATTAAAAGAAGCTGTACCAGGTGATTTAGGTTTAGTTTTACCATATAAAACTATGAAATCAATTATAGAAATGATTGAAGCTTTAGATCACATAACTCCAGGAGTTGCTTCTGAACACACTTTGCTATATGGAGTTGAAGCAAAGTTTTATTCCGCAAGACCTGAAGTTAACAATAAATTCGAATCAAAAATTAAAGGATTATATTTTGGTGGAGATGGAGCTGGAATAACTAGAGGTTTAGCTCAAGCTAGTGCCAATGGTATATGGATAGCTAGAGATATAGTTGACAAAACAAAAGAGGATAATAATGGGTAAAAGAGTAGTTGTAATCGGTAGCCAATGGGGTGACGAAGGAAAAGGAAAAATTACGGATTATTTAGCTGAAAAAGCTGAAGTGGTTGTAAGAAGCCAAGGCGGTAATAACGCAGGACATACTATTAAGTTCAATAATAGAAAATTTGCCTTACATCTAATTCCTTCTGGAATATTTAATCCAAATATCATTAATATTATGGCAAATGGTATGGTTATTGATCCTAAAGCTTTGTTAAGTGAACTAGATATGCTAAAAAAAGAAGGGATAAATGACTATAAATTATATATTTCTAATCGAGCTCATTTAGTAATGCCTTACCACATAGCGTTAGATGAACTATACGAAGAAATTAAACAAGATTCTGCGGTAGGAACTACCAAAAAAGGAATCGGACCTGCTTATATGGATAAAGTGGCTAGGATTGGAATAAGAGTATCCGATTTACTTAATGAAGAATCTTTTAAAAAATCTTTAGAATTAAGTCTTAATTTTGCAAATTCAATTCTAAAATCATATAATAAATTAATATTTAACTTTAACGAAATATTTACTCAATACAAATCAATAGGTAATATATTAAGACCATACATAACGGATACCTCAGTTCTTTTGAATAAGTTAATTGATGAAAACAAAAACATATTGTTTGAAGGAGCTCAAGGAAGTATGTTATGTTTAGATCATGGAACATATCCTTATGTTACATCCTCTTCTCCAACAGCGGCCTCTGTACCGTTAAATTCAGGAATAAATCCTTTTTCTATTACTGACGTTGTAGGAGTTACTAAAGCATATACAACTAGAGTTGGAGCTGGAGTGTTTCCTACGGAGTTTGAGGATGATATTTCTAAAAAAATTCGTGAAGTTGGAAACGAATATGGAACTACAACCAAAAGACCAAGAAGAATAGGTTGGTTAGATATGGTTGTTTTAAAACACGTTAAAAGGATTAACGGATTAAACCATCTAGCTATGACATTACTTGATGTTTTGACAGGTATCGAACACTTAAAAATTTGTGTAAGTTACAATTTAGATGGAAAAGAGATAGACTACATTCCAGCCGATTATAACGAATATCAAAGATGTAAACCAAACTACATTACATTACCAGGCTGGAAAGAAGATATAACACACACAACAAACATTAATGATTTGCCAGAAAACTGTAAATTATATCTAAATACAATAGAAAAAATTTTGATGACAAAAGTTACTATCTTATCGGTCGGACCAGATCGCACACAGACAGTAACTCTTAAAAATATATTTTAGAAAAGGGTGTGAATATGAAAAGAATTGTCGGGAAGCATGCTGAATACAAAAAACTAGAATCAAATATTTTACAAATTTCTCAAGAAGCTAAAGCAGCTAAAAAGAAATACTCTGATGTTATTGATGCTACAGTAGGTATGCTTCATCATGAAGAAGGTAATGTTTTTAAGTTTGATGTTGTAGATGATGTTTTACATAATCTAAACGATGCAGAAACATACCATTATGCTCCAGTAAGAGGAACAAAAGATTTTACAGAAGGAGTTTTTAACTGGGTTTTTGGAGAAAACGCAGAAAAAATCAAACAGAATTTTAAATATAGCATTATTCCAACAACTGGTGGGAGTGGAGCTATATCTAATTCATTCTATAATTTTAATGATTTTAATCAAAAAGTACTTCTTCCTAATTATTACTGGTCTCCTTATCAAAACTTTGCTTTAGAAGCGAATATAGATCTAAAAACATTTTTAATGTATGATGAAAACTTTCATTTTAATGTAGCTGATTTTAAAGAAAAAGCTTTAGAATTAGCTAAAGAACAAGATAGGTTATGTGTTTTGTTAAATGATCCAAGTAACAATCCTACTGGACTTTGTATGACAAAACAAGATTGGAAAGAAGTTATCCAAGTTTTAAACGAAGTAAGTAGAATGGATATACCTGTTATTTTAATTCACGACATTGCTTATATCGACTATCAAATGAAAGATACAAAATACTCAAGAGAAATTTTTGAATCATATCTTGATTTAGATGATGATGTTCTTGCAATAGTAGTTTTCTCTGGTTCTAAGACTTTTTCTCTATATGGATTCAGAGTAGGTGCTCAAATAGGATTATCTAAGACTCAAGAGACTGTAGATCATTTCACTAGAGTAGGAGATTATTCTGTAAGAGGTAGATTTTCAAGTGTATCTCAACCAGGACTTAATATAATAGGTAAAATATTTAATAAACAAGAAAATAAAATTAGGTTTGAAAAAGAAATAGAAATTGCAAAAACAATGTTAAAAGATAGAGCAACTCTTTTCTTAGAAGAAGCTGAGAAGAATAATTTAGAAATATTACCATATTGTGGAGGATTCTTTATTTCAGTTCCTACAAAAAATAAAAATATTTTTAAAGATTTAGTAGATGATCATGTCTATGTAATACCAATGCAAGATATTATAAGAGTAGCTATTTCATCACTAGCTATGCAAGATATCAAAGAACTTGTAAGAAAAATTAAAAAACATATATAAAAACTGTAAGGTTTAAAGACCTTACAGTTTTTTTTCTAATATTAATTTATTCAGCTAAGAAAGTAACTTTTCCATTCAATGCTAATTGAACGATATCGATAATAAATAGTGGCCAACCTAAGATTAACCATAATATACCGGCAATTAGATGTCCTTTAGCCATTCTGTAAATTCCAAAAACAATCCAATCTGCAAAAGGTAAAGCTAAAATAATCTTTACTATCAATGGAAGCCCATCAATCATTTTTACATAATCATTCATTTTAAATCCCCCTTTTTTCTTTATTATATCACTAATTTAAAAATAAACAAATATGTTAATCAATATTCTTAGATTAATGTACGATTCATTGCTTCAGCAATTTTTTTAGCTTTTTCAACAAGTTTAATAAATTTTTCTGGTTTTAAAGATTGTTGACCATCACTAAGGGCCATTTCAGGATTTTGATGAACTTCGATAATAAGACCATCGGCTCCAGCTGCAATAGCTGCTAAAGACAAAGATTCAACATATTCCCACCTACCTGCTGCATGAGATGGATCAACAATTATAGGGAGGTGAGTCAACTTTTTTATTACAGGAATAGATGAAATATCTAAAGTATTACGAGTAGATGTTTCATATGTTCTAATTCCTCTTTCACAAAGAATTACATTAGTATTTCCTCCAGCTAGAATGTATTCAGCTGACATCAACCATTCTTCGATAGTACTTGAAATTCCTCTTTTTAACAAAATAGGCTTATCTATTTTACCTAGTTCTTTTAACAATGCAAAGTTTTGCATATTTCTAGCTCCAACTTGAATTAAGTCAACGTTTTTAACAAAAGAATCAATATCATCAACACTCATAATTTCACTAACTACCGGCATTTTATACTTATCTTTTGCTTCTTTTAATATCTCTAATCCTTTATGTTCTAGGCCTTGAAAAGAATATGGACTTGTTCTTGGTTTAAAAGCACCACCTCTTAAAATGCTAGCTCCAGCTTGTTTTACAATTGGAGTAATCTCTTCTATTTGCTCTTTAGATTCAACAGCACAAGGACCAGCTATAACAACGATATTCTTTCCGCCGATCTTAATTCCTGATACATCTACAACAGTATCATCAGGCTTAAATTTTCTGTTTACTTTCTTAAAGGGCTCTTGGACTCTAAGAACAGTATCTATATACTCATAAGCATATAAACTGTTTGCGTCAATGGTAGTTGTATCACCTATAACACCTAGAATAACAGTTGATTTACCAAAACTTTCGTGTATTTCAAACCCCTTATCTATAAGGTGTTTTTTTAATTCTTCAATTTGATGATTTTCTACTGAATTTTTAAGTTTTATTATCATTTTTCTTCCTCTTCTAATAAATAATCTATAGCTTCTTTATAACTTTCAAAACCTTTTCCATAAAACTGCTTGTGACAAGCATTTTTTGTTACAGAAACTTTTCTAAAATCTTCTCTATTATATATATCTGAAAGATGAACCTCAATCTTCTTTATATTTATCATTAATAAACAATCATAAATAGCGTATGAGTAATGAGTATAAGCACCAGGATTAATAATAAGCGCATCAAAAGCTTTATACTTGTTTTGAATTATATCAATTATCTCACCTTCATGGTTTGTTTGATAAATTTCAGAATAAATATTTTTTTCACTACAATATGAATACAAATACTCGGTTAAATCAGTATAGGACATTTTACCATAGACTTCAGGTTCTCTAACTCCTAAAAAATTTATATTAGGACCATTAATAATTAAAATATTCATCAATTTTCTCCTTGATTTCATTGATATGATACATTGTATCATATTTTAAGTCAATTGATATGTCACAAGCTTTCTTATAAAGCGGTAACCTTTTTTCAGCTATACGTAATACATCTTCACTATTTTTAATTAAAGGACGCCCTTTAATTTCTTTTTCAGCAATCTTTTTTGGATCTTTATTAAGAAAAATAATAACACCATTTTGTTTTAACAAACTTATGTTAATATTCTTTAAAACAGCACCTCCTCCAGTAGAGATAATGCAGTTTTTTTCTTTATGTATTATTTTTATAACTTCTGTTTCAAACATTCTAAATTCTTCTTCTGAATTTTTAGAAAAAAAATCTGAGATTGTAGTATTAATATATTTTTCAATTTCATTGTCTGTGTCATACATTTTTTTATTTAGTTTATCATGTAAAATTTTCGCATACTTACTTTTACCACTTAAAGGCATACCGATGAAAACTATATTATAGGTTTTTCTCATGATTTTTTTATATACTTTATTAGCAAAACTAAGAGGTAAATCACAGTTAAAAAATAGTTCATGTGCTTTTTTAGCTTGCATGATCAGCATATATAAACCGTTAATTGCTTGACATCCTAATTCTTCTGCTTCAATTAATAGTTTGGTTCTTAAAGGGTTATATATTAAATCAATAACAACATTACATTCTCTGAAACTACTTAAATTAATAGAAAGTTCATTATCATTATTAGGATACATCCCTACTGGAGTAGTATTTATAATTATATCTGCATCAAGATAATTATAAAAGTTTTCAAAAGTATCATCATACTTTTCTTTAACGGTTCTACACAGTCTAGTTATTTTTGATGCTTCAAGTTCATTAAGAGCTAAAACTATAGTGTTTGATACCGAACCGTTTCCAAGCAACACTATCTTTTTGTTTTTTACATCAACGTTATAATAACTTAAAGTTGCTATGAATCCATAGTAATCAGTGTTATATCCATAGTATAAATCATCTTTAAAAACTACAGTATTTACTGATTGAGTTTTTTTAGCTACTTCATCTAAAACGTCTAAATACTTAATCACTTTATTTTTATAAGGAATTGTAACATTGAAAGCGCTGAGTTTTTCGTTTTTAAAGAAATCTTCGATATTATCAACATTATAAATATTATAATTGTTATTACCAAAATAACTATGAATATCTTTAGAAAAACTATGAGTTAGGTTTTTACCCAACAAACCATACATCATATTTTTAAGTCCTTATTAACAAATAGATATAAATCCATTATAGCGAAATTTAATACAGCGTTAACAACATGAACTATTCTAGATACAATTTGCGGATCGTGTCTTCCAATTATTTCTAATTCCACATTTTCTTTTGTTTTTAAATTAATTGACCTTTGTTTTAAACCTATAGATGAAGTTGGCTTAACACTTAGTTTTAAGGTTATTGGATTACCAGTAGAAATCCCACCTAGAATTCCACCGTTGTGATTTGATAAAATGTTTATTTTACCATTATTTATTTCATACGGATCATTAGCTTCAGAACCTTTCATTTT
>JAQUZK010000006.1 GCA_028691335.1 Candidatus Izemoplasmatales bacterium | reverse complement strand
ATTCTTGAAATATAATCGTTAGGAGTAAAAGCTCCATCATGTCCATAATTGAGTTCTCTAACAATATAATATCTAAAAGCATCTAAACCATACTTTTGAGTTAATTGTTCTGGATAAATTACATTACCTTTTGATTTTGATATTTTGCTATCTTTCATTAAATACCAACCATGTGCGAAAAGACGGAATTTAATTGGTATATCCAATGCCATTAACATTATTGGCCAATAGATAGCATGGAATCTTAAAATATCCTTACCAACTACGTGTATAACTTCATTGCCATTTATCCAATATTTTTGATAAAGACTATCGTCATTTGATCCGTAACCTAAAGCTGTAATGTAATTACTTAGAGCGTCAATCCAAACATAAATTACATGTTTAGGGTTTGACTTCACTTTAACACCCCAACTAAATGCTGTTCTTGAAACACTTAAATCATTTAAACCTTGCTTAATAAATTGAACAACTTCGTTTTTTCTTGTTTCAGGAACTATGAAATCAGGATTATCCTCAATAAATTTAAGCAATCTATCTTGATATTTACCAAGTCTCAAAAAATATGTTTCCTCTTTTAAAACTTTTGTTTCAGCGCCACAATCAGGGCATTTATCTTCATCTATTAGTTGAGTCTTTGTAAAATAAGATTCACAAGATACACAGTAGTTGCCACTGTACTCGCCTAAATATACATCATCATTTAATAACAATTTTTCAAATATTTCTTCAACTATAACTTCATGTCTTCTTTCAGTGGTTCTTATAAAATCATCATTTGATATACTTAAGTTTTTCCATAAATCTTGGGATAACTTCGCATAATAATCCACTAGTTCTTGTGGAGACATATTATTCTTTTTCGCTGTTTCTTCTATCTTTTGACCATGCTCATCATTTCCCGTTAAAAAACGAGCATCAAAACCTTGTAATTGCTTATATCTTTTGATGCTATCGCATAAACAAGTAGTATAAGCAGAGCCAATATGAAATTTACCACTAGGATAATAAATTGGGGTTGTTATATAAAATGTTTTCAAATCTTGTCACCTCTTCTTAATAATCTCTATCAAAAATATAATTTATCTTTAAATTCTTCTAATGCTTTTTCTCCATTTATAGTTTTTATAATTTCAAAGACAAAATCATAAATAGCTCCAGCACTCTTAGCTGTTATAAATTTACCATCACTAACCGCCTTTTGTTCAACTCTTATCGCTTTTCCCATCTCTCTTTCAGTTCCAGGAAAAGAAATATATTTTACTCCGTCCATAATCCCTGTTAAGCCAAACACAGTGGGACCAGCACAAATTGAAAGCATCCACTTATTCTTATCATTAAAATCTTTTACAATTTGTCTTACAGTCTCTATTTCACGAATTATAAAAGCTGCTTTACCCCCAGGAATAAAAATTCCATCATAATCATCTACGATTAATTTTTTCATTTTATTTACTTTAGCTACTATAGTTTTATACGATCCTTCAACGTATTTATCATTATAAACACTGAAGAAATCCACTTCAAAACCGGCTCTTCTTAATAAAGCGCTAGTCCCTAAAGCCTCTATATCTTCAAAACCATCAGCTAATAAACATGCTAATCTCATATTATTAGTCCTCCTTGATTTTTCTTTCTAAGTAATCTTGATATATTTTATTCTTTGGTATATTGGTCATTTCTGAAACTTTCTTCATGGCTTCTGTTTTTTTCATACCAGAATTAATAAAGTAATCAACTTGCTCAACTATCGATAAATTGGTTTCATATTTTTCTTCATATCCTTTTACTATTATAACCAACTCACCTTTTAAATCACCAATACTATTATATTCGCTTAAACTACCTCTAATAATTTCTTCATACGTTTTTGAAATTTCTCTAGCTATAACAAATTCTCTATCCCCAAAAACCTCATACATAGACTCTAGTGTTGATTCAAATCTATGAATAGCTTCATAGAAAACCAGTGTTTCTGGATAGTATTTAATTCGCTCTAACTCGCTTTTTCTTTTATTAACTTTCGAATCTAAAAAGCCAATAAATACAAAGGGTATTGTCTTAAACCCTGACATTAAAAGTCCTGGTAATAAAGCGTTAGCTCCAGGTAGGGATACAACGTTAAAACCAGATTTTATTACTTCATTTACAATTAATAATCCGGGATCACTTAGGAGTGGCATACCTGCATCAGATACTAACCCTACATCTTTCCCGCTCTGTAGTTTTTCAATGACTTCATCAAATCTTTTCATTTCATTATGTTCATGCAAAGATATAACTAATTTATCTATTTTAAAGTGTGATAGTAATTTTTTAGTTACCCGAGTGTCCTCTGCATATAAAAAATCAACTTCCTCTAGTGTTTTTAATGCTCGATATGTGATATCATCTAGATTTCCTATCGGTGTAGGAATCAAATATAAGGTATTCTTTTGATTTTGATAATTAAGATTTCTTATCATTTTGATTCTCTCCTAAATGGAAAATTGATTTAATCTCACTTGTATATTGATTATCATGATTATAAACATATAGCGGTTCTTCAATTATCATATTTCCGGTTTTCCCGTTAAATCTACTTTCTACTAAAATCATTAAGGCGTCATTTTTCGGTTTGGTATAAACAAATCTAATTCTTTTAATGACAAACCCTAAATCTCTCATTTCCATAATGATCTCTTCTAGACGACTAGCTCTATGTACAAAATAAAATGATCCTCCAGTTTTTAAAATCCTTTTTGTTTGAATAAGAATTTCATGAAAATTAATGCTTAGTTCATGTCTAGATAATGATAAACTTAAATTTTCATTCATCATTTTTTCATCATTATTCTTAAAAAAAGGAGGATTTGATATAACAATATCGAAACTACTGGGATTAAAAATATCGTGTATATTTTTAATATCTTCATTAATAATTTCTATTTGGTTATCTAGTTTATTGCATTTTATACTTTCAATAGATAAGTTCGCTACATCTCGTTGAATTTCTATCCCAATCATCTTTTTATCAGTCTTTAAGGACAGATATAAAAGAATCGCTCCTGAGCCTGAACCTAACTCGATTATTTTCTGTGACTTAAGATTAAAATTAACAAAATCTGCCAGCAACAATGAATCTAAAGAAAATCTAAATTTGTCTTTTCTTTGCAAAATCTTTAAACCATCATATGCCATTAAATCATGTATAAAGATTTCACTCATAATTAATCCTCAATATTTGGTAATAAAGAAACATCATCAGAAAGTTCTTCTTTTGTTTCTGCTATTTCATTAATATCATAATCTTTGGTCGTTCCATCTTTAAATTGAACCGATACCGACTGCATACTGTAGTTAACGTCAACTACTTTTCCTCTACCGTCTAAAGTCCAAACAAAAGTGTTAGTATTCGGCATTTCTTTTTTGAAATCACGATAGTTCTCATCTTCATATCTTATACAGCATAATAATTTTCCACAAACACCAGATATGTTACTTGGATTTAAAGATAAGTTTTGATTCTTAGCCATTTTTATTGATACTGGTTCAAATTCTCTAATGAAAGTGGTACAGCATGTTTGTCTACCGCAAGGCCCAATTCCCCCGATTACTTTTGCGCCATCTCTAGCGCCTACTTGTCTTAATTCTATCCTAACATGAAACTCATTTGCCAAATCTTTTACTAACTCACGAAAATCTACTCTACCTTCAGCAGTAAAATAAATAATTAATTTTGATTTATCTAATGTGTATTCACAGTTTAACAGCTTCATATCCAAGTCATTCTGTCTTACAAATTCTGATGTTTTTTGTATAACATATGGCTCTTTTTCAAGATTTTCTTTATGAGCTTTAAGATCTTCATAATTAGCTAATCTTAATATTGGTTTTAATGGTGAAACAATTTCAGAATCACTAATTTCTAGAATTCCAGTTACGACCTCACCTAACTCTAATCCTCTAATAGTTTCAACTACTACAAGATCTCCTCTTTTTAATTCTAAATTATTTGAAGAAAAATAATATTTTTTTCCTAAACGATTAAATTGAATCGCTACTACTTGATGTTGCATATTTATAACCTCTTTCTAAACTAATAAGCAGTTTATTAAAAGCTAACTGCAAATTAATGTTATATTTTAATTTTCCTGATAAATCTAGCATTTCTTCCAATAAAGCGCGAGCTTTTTGTTTGGTTACTTTCCTAGATAGTTTAGCTATATCTTCTTTTTGATTCACAAATATCAATCCATCATAACTTAACTGATAATTGATTATATCCTTTTGATAAAACATTAAAAGATCTATAAAAAAATCTACATTTTCACTGTCTTTAAGTAAACGGTCTGCTTGATACAAACTAACAATTGAAGATTCAGTTTTTATTAATAGATTTCTAAAGATATCTATAACTAAGTTATAAATATCGATAGAAGTTTGATTAGCTGAAAGCTTCTCAGCTCTAGAGATATCAGAAGTATGTTGACTAATAATATTAGAAAAACTTTCATTTATACCTAGATTTATTAAATGATTTTGAATTATCTTACGATTTATAGGAAGAAAATGGATTGTTTCTGCTCTTGAAATAATTGTTGGTAATAAACTATTATAGTTTTCAGTAATCAAAATTTGGTATACTTCTTGCCCAGGTTCTTCCATAGTTTTTAACAAAGTATTTGCGGAGCTTTGATTAAATCTATCTGCATCTACTACAACATATATCCTCGGTCCATTTTCTAATGAAGCTTTCGATAATTCTTGAATTAAATTGCTTATAACTTCCTTTTTTATGATTTTTCCTGGGGGATCAATAATAAAAACGTTAGGATGGGTAGAATTGTTAATTCGCGTACAATTATGACATTCGTTACATGGATTTAAGCCGTTACGATTCGTACATAAAAGGGTTTTAGCAAAAAATTTCGCTACACCTTGTTTTTTAGTTCCCTTTGGCCCTTCTAAGATATACGAATGTGATACGCGATTAAGTCTTATACTGTTTGTAAGTATCCTCGCTACACTTTCTTGTTCTTTTTTAACTTCATCCCAAGAATTAAACATAGTGTCTCCTATATTATTTCGTTAATTACACTAATGGCTTCTTTAGCTACTAATTCAATATCTTGTTCGCCATTAACCATTTTAATTCTATCATATTTTTTCATTAGTTCTTTATATCCTTGATAAATCATTTCATGAAACTTCATATTTTCTAAGTCTAAACGATTTACTTCCCTGTTAGGAGTTTGAAAAACCCTTTTTAAGCCAACTTCTGGTCTTACATCTACAAAGATAGTCAAATCAGGAAAAGCATCCTCAACAGCGAAATAGTTGATGTCATAAACTTTATCTATACCTATCTTTCTTGCATATCCTTGATAAACAAGAGAACTGTCTATAAAGCGATCACATAAAACTATCAGGCCTTTTTCTAAAGCTGGTATAATCTTCTCAACTAGATGTTGTCTTCTAGCTGCCGCAAATAGCAAAGCTTCAGTTCTCGGATCCATTTCAGTATTTTCTTTACTTAATAATATCTCTCTAATTTTTTCAGATATCGATATTCCACCAGGTTCTCTTGTGACCATTACCTGATAGCCTTGGTCTTCATAATGTTTTTTTATTTTCTTTATTACCGATGTTTTCCCAGAACCTTCGGTTCCTTCAAATGTAATAAGTTTTCCTGTCATTCATCTCACCTACTTACTATTCCATTATCTCATAAAACCGGCTTTTTTTAAATAAAATTATTTCATTAAAATATCTTATTATGTTACAATATTAGAAGAGGGTGTATGAGAATGCAAATAAACATTAATAATCTTTCCTTTGCCTATGGCACAAAAACTATTATTACAAATCTATCTCTGTCTTTAAATAGCGGAGATTATTTAGTAGTTAGAGGGAAAAACGGATCAGGAAAATCTACTTTTATTAAGTGTTTATTAGGATTCAACCAAGTTAAATCTGGAATGATATTTTTTGATAAAGTTGATATTACAGAATTTAAATCTTGGACTAAGTTCGGATATGTTAGTCAAAATTTTGATGATTTTAATTATGAATTTCCTTTAACAGTTGGTGAACTTCTACAAATATCGAGTTTAAAGAAAACGGATGAATCTACAAGATTAAAACTACTAGAAAAAATGGGTATTTTCGATATTATAAATCAAAATATTAATTCTTTATCCGGCGGGCAATTACAAAGAGTCTTTATTGTAAGAGCTATGCTTAATAACCCAGAAGTTTTAATTCTTGACGAGCCAACCGCTTCTATCGATAAGCAAAATAAGGAATTTTTCTATGATACAGTTGAAGAGCTCCACCAGTTAGGTATAACTATAGTTTTAATTACCCATACTGATGATATTGAGAGACTAAACTACACACACTTATTATCTATGTACGGTGACCTTACAACTACCTTTGAAGAACGCGGAGTAGAGATTTCAGGAGGTGTGTTATAATGTTTCTTTCATTTATTACAGACCTTTTCCAGCAAGAGTTTATGTTAAGAGCATTAATTGCAGGGGTCATGTTAGGAGTCCTAGCTCCTTTGTTAGGTTCCTTTGTAGTAGTTAGAAGACTTTCTTTCATCGCAGATACTCTAGGACACTTTTCGTTGGTAGGAATTTCGGTAAGTTTATTCTTATCTTCGCTTGGAATAACAATGTTTTTTGATAAACCACTTTACTTAGGGATAATGTTTTCGATTGTTGGCGGATTATTAATTGAACTGTTTAGAAGGTCATATACTAATTTTCAAGAAATCTCAATGGTTATCGTTATTAGTTTAGGAGCAGCATTGAGTGCGATATTCTTCTCATTATCAAAAAAAACAGGTTCACTTTATAATTACTTATTTGGTTCTATTTTGACAGTTACTGACTATTACATTTATATTATTTTGATAACCGCATTAATTGTTGCTTTATTATTTATATTCTTTGGAAAACAAATTTTAGCTGTTAGCTTTGATGAATCTAGCGCAAAGTTTCTAGGTATCAATGTTAATCTATTCCAAATTGTATTTATAGTTATGTTATCAATTGTTGTTTCAGTTTTATTAGAGTCAGCTGGAGTATTACTAATTTCATCAATGATGGTAATACCTGTAGCGGCTGGAATGAAACTTGGTTGGTCATATAAATCAACTTTAATTATTTCAATAATTTTCTCTGAGTGTTCTGTTTTCTTTGGCCTTTGGTTAGCTTATACCTTAAACATACCAAGTGGAGCTGCCATCGTATCTATCAATATAATTATCTTATTGGTAGTCGCAATTATTCAAAGAATTATTCTTAAAAAACGAATTGCTAAAATGGATAAAATTCAATAAAAAAATAAGGCTTATTTTATAACATACCATAAATAAGCCTTTTTTATTTAATAAATAATTTTATTTAGATAAAGCCCATTAGCAGGCGCAAGATCTCTAGTATTCTTGCGACTTTTTTCTTTGATTATATCCAATATATCAAGATCAGTTTTCTTAGTTGCAAAATTCACAACATGATTAACTATTAATCTAATCATATATCTTAAAAACCCATTACCCGATATGTAAATCTCTAAAATTTCATTATCAATCCTATAACCTGCATCATAAATATATCTAACGCTATCTTTCTTGAAACCTTTAGAAAAGCTAGTAAAATCATGTGAACCAATTATTTTTTTCAGTTGATCATCTAATCTTAAGAAATCAAGATACTCTACATGCATAGTATACTTATTAAGAAAAGGCGTATAATCTCCTAGTTTAATTTTATAAATATATTCTTTTTTATATACATCATATCGACTATGAAATAGTGGATGCATCTTTTCGATTCTATTAACGTGAATGTCCTTAGGTAATTGATAATTTAAGAACTTTTTCCAGTCTTCTATTGAAATGCTTGAAGCATCATCGAAGTGAGCAACTTGATTAAACGCATGCACTCCAGCATCAGTTCTAGAAGCTCCCTGTACTATAATATCTTGATTATTTATAGTGGAGATTAGCCTTGATAATTCACCTTGTATAGTCTTTTGTTCAAACTGAATTTGAAATCCATGATAGTTAGCTCCATCGTAAGAAATATTAAGCATTAACCTTTTATTCGAATAATTTCTAGTTTTTATTATAATCCTTTGAACTAAACCTTGACTATCATAAGCAATTTTAATAGGATTATTATCGATATTATATCCGTATTTCATATGAAAATCTAAGTGTTCAATAAAATTTATACCTTCTAACAAATGTTGATTATTATCTAGATATTCTGATACAGCAACTTTATTCAAAAATATATTCCCATCAACTTTTAGCGCACAATCTTTTGCTAAATTTAATTGCATTTAAATCACCTTCAAAACAATCGATAATATCAAAACAGAAAAGCTAAATAAAGTAGCCAAAGTATCTCTATATGACATAGTTAATTCGTGTATTCTCGTTCTTGGTTCTCCAGGGACAAAGTTTCTTGATTCCATTGCGTTAGCTAATTCTTCGCTTCTGATAAAAGCGATAATAAACATTGGAACTAATAAAGAAATCACCTGTCGTAATTTATCTTTTAACTTGCCTTCTGAAAAATCGGCTCCTCTTGATGCTTGTGCCATCATAATTTTGTTAGCTTCATCAAAAATAGTTGGGATATACCTTAAACTAATTGATATAATTAAAGCGAAACTTTCTGAATCAAATCCTATTTTTTTCAAAGGGTGCATAAGTTTTTCTAAACCTTGGGTTAAATCAGTTGGTTTAGTAGTTAAGGTCAATACAGTAGACAAAGTTATGATAATTAATAATCTAATAACTACAAATATTGACATAGTTATTCCGTCTTCATATATTGCAAAATTAAAAGGTTGAATAATCGTTTGTCCATAGTCTACATATCTTAGTGTTAAATATATACTAATGACAAAAAGAAAGAAGAATGTAAATCTGAATTTAGTAATTTTAACCATTACTCGCCATAAAATAAATGCTATAACTAAAAACAAAAGCGTAAATAAAGTGAAATACATGTCATGTTCAACTACTTTTTGCCCTTGTTTATTCAACATTATTTGAAAAATAAAAGTAAAGATTAACAATATCATAATTGGTTTAAGCCCTTTTATCACTCTTATAATATTAATTTTACCAACTAATAATAATAAAGTCGCAACTCCTAAAGCAATTAGAAGTTGTTCTATTCTTTCAAATAGAAATACTGAAACCATCAGTAAAAAAACAGCTATAATCTTTGTTCTAGGATCTAATTTGTAGAACAAACCTTTCCCAGGGATGTATTGTCCAATAATAACACTTTTCATAATTTCTCAGCTCCTTTAATCTCTAAAAGAGCTTCTTCAATCGTTCTTTTATATATATCTAAATTAATTCCTAAAGACTTATTTAAATAGTCTAAAACTTTTATTGTGTTAGGGTAATCTAAATGATTTTTAAACAGATCTTTTTCTCTGAATAACTTTTCCGGATCTCCATCAAAAATAAGATGACCTTCATTCATCACTAGAACTCTATTAAAGTACTGATATACTAAATCCATATCATGCGTGATGATAATAACTGATTTCTTAGTTTTGTCATGAATATCTTTAAATAAATCCATCAATACTCTTCTTCCAGCCGGATCAAGTCCAGATGTTGGTTCATCAAGAACCAATATATCAGGGTTCATCGCAAGAATTCCCGCAATAGAAACTCTCTTTTTTTCTCCGCCAGATAAGTTATAGGGATTTCTAGTTAAATAACTATCATCTAGACCTACTAAGTTTAAAGATTCTTTAGCTAAAGCTTTAGCTTCTTCCTTAGATATCTTAAAATTCATCGGGCCGAACATTATATCCTTTTCCACAGTTTCTTCGAACAACTGATACTCAGGAAATTGAAATACAAGACCTACTTTTTTTCTTATATCATTGTATTTTATTTTTTTATCACGTTTAGAAGTTATTGTTTTCCCAAAAATTTCTAAAGTTCCTGAAGTTGGAAATATTAAAGCATTCATATGTTTAGCTAGAGTTGATTTTCCTGACCCTGTATGCCCTACCAAAGCTATAAATTCATTTTTATCACTTATTTCAAAACTAATATCTTTTATAGCGGTATATAGGCCGTCCGCAAAAGATGTATAGCCGTGACTTACTTGGTTAAAGCGTATTCCCATAATTTATCCCTAATTTCTTTAAATTTATCATCTTGTGCTAAAGAATTGGCCAATTCTAAAGCAACAGGTAATTCTAGGTTACTAGAAGTAAAAGTTTCTTTATCCTTCATTATTTTCTCTGTTTCTTGAAAGGCAAAAACCTTTCCTTTATTCATAACTAGTATTCTATCCGCTAACAAAGCCTCATTGATGTCATGTGTAATCATGATTATTGTTAAGCCATCTTTATGCAATGTTTTTATATATTGAATTAATTCTTCTTTTGAATATGGATCAAGCATTGAAGTTGCTTCATCAAAAATAATAATATCTGATTGCATAGCTAAAATACCCGCTATAGCTACTCTTTGTTTTTGTCCCCCAGACAAAGTTGCTGGTTCTTTATCGAGAAAGTCTAACATATTAACTTTTTTAGCATAAAAGTTGATTTTTTCAAGCATTTCTTCTCTTGGGACACAAAGATTTTCCATACCAAAAGCGATATCGTCTTTTACTGTTACCCCGACAAATTGATTATCTGGATTTTGAAAAACAATACCGATTTTTTTTCTTATTTCATAGGCTGTTTCTTCTCCTAAGGTTATTCCATCAATAGTGATATCTCCGGTTTTAGGTTCTAATAAGCCAACTAAAGTCTTGGCTAAAGTTGATTTTCCTGAACCGTTATGTCCTAGGACCGCTATCCATTCGCCTTTTTCGATATCAATGTTGATATCATCCAAAACATTCGTTTTTTCATTATATGAATAGCTTAATTTTTGAATCTCAATATAGCTCATAAGCTCTCACCGTCCAAATAAATATTATATCAAAAAAAGATAAAATCTCCTAATTTATTAGATGATTTTCTAAATCTCTTAGAGCTACAATTCCTAAGAGATGTTCTCCTTGTTTACCGTTCTCTGTGACTAATAATAATAGTAATTCTCTTCTTTGTTTGATATCCTTGTTAAAAACATGATACGCTTGATAAATATCAGAATCTTTGGAGATGAATTCAAAGTATTTTCTTGGATGATTATTCAAATCGATCGCTTCAATTATTTCTGATATTCTCATTGACTTAGTTATAGTGTTTGTCTTTTTTAAGGAAAAATAATCATAAAGAGATTTTTCAGTGAATATTCCAATAAGATCATCTCTTTCAATAACCGGTATAGTAGAATACCCTGTGTTTTTTAACAAGTCTACTACATCGCCTATAGTTGTATTTAGATGAATTGTTTTTAAATCTTGATATTTTGTCATAATTTGTCTTACTGTTAGAGGTTTAGTGATTTTATTTACGATAGTCTCAAACTCTTTCATAAAACGGTCGCTAGGCACTAACACATCATTGTTGTGAGCGATAATATTTCTCATTTGAGCTGCTTGCTTTATAATATCAAAATTATAGTTATTATTTATAATAGAGTTCTCTTTTGATTTTTTGATTTGATATAACTTGGTCACAAAACCAGTATAGGAATAGTCTTTATTTTGGTATTTTATTCTCAAGTATTCTTCTAATTCATTAAATAATTTTAAAAAATCTTTTTCTTTTATCATTTTAATACACCAAGTCCCAAAAATTAATTGTATATGTATAGTTAACTAAATCTAAAGTTCCTTTATCTATGTAAGCTTCAATCTCATCTTTATTGGCCATTGATACAAAATAGTCATAAATATTCTTTTTAACTTCAATATCATGTAAAAAAACTTGATTAAGAGTTAATTCTAACTGATAACCTGTAAATTCCATATCAAAAATAAAATGGAAAGCAGTCATAGCTTCTGGAAAGGTATTTCTTTTTATACTTACAGTGATTATAATTTGGGAGTCATCGTTTAAATGCGCAAATATATAGTCTAGTTGGAATTGTGGATTATTTACTATATATTGGCTTTCTTCGGTTTCACCATTAATTGGATCATAATCTGGATTAATATTATTTTGAATCATATCATAAATTAATAGATTTAGGAAATTCTCTGTCAACGAATAGGAATCTTCTTCATCAGTGGATATTATTTGTTTAGCTTTAGCTATTATCATCAATTCTGAAACCTCTGAAGATTCATAGACATCTTGAGGTAAGTCAGATTCTTTAATTTCTATCTTAATTCTGTTAATTGCAAATAAAGAAAGGCCTACTACAATAACCGCTAAGACAATAATTATTATTAATAATCTTCGAATTATTTTCATTTAACAAGACCTTCTTTCGTTTGAGGAAAAACGCCAATTAGTCTACCGTTTTCAGACACAATAGCTTGTGTTTTGTTTTTGCATATTCCAATTTGATATTGTAAAAGAATATCAGCTGAATCACTGATATCATTTACTGGTATATCTAAATCGTTTATAAATCGATGTGTTTTTATTTGAATCTTATGGATTTGTTCAACTTCGGTTTCAAAAACATCTCCACTTGCTAATCTAGCAACTAATTCATCATTGATAAATATTTTCATTCTTACTCCAAAGAAAATAATACTTTTTACCCTTTGAAATCTAAGTTTCATATAAATTCACCTACTTGTTTTTATATTTTTCCACGATAATATAATACCATTTTTTTTGCTAAATTGGATAATTATATTTTTTTTCTTTCAAAAATAAAAAACCTTAAGACTCTAAATAGTTTCTTAAGGTTTTAATAAATACTAATTATACTAATTCAATAATAGCCATCGGACAAGCGTCACCTTGACGTGGTCCAGTTTTAAAAATACGTGTATATCCACCGTTACGATCTTGATATTTAGGTCCTAACTCTTTTAAAAGTTTTACCAAAGCGTATTGATCATTAACTTTAAGTTCTCTAACAGTTTTTTCGGCAATTCTCGCTGAATTTAAGTCACCCTTTTTAGCAAGAGTAATTAATTTTTCCACTGTTCTTCTAACTTCTTTAGCTTTAACAAGTGAAGTTTCAATTCTCTCATGCATAATAAGTTGTGTAGCCAAATCACGAATTAGTGCTTTACGGTTAGCGCTATTACGATTAAGTTTTGTATATCCTCTACTCATGATTTCCTCCTATCGATTAGTGTTTAGCTAAGCTTAAATTCATTTCTTCAAGCTTTTGCTTAACTTCTTTCAATGATTTTTTACCTAGGTTTCTGACTCTCATCATGTCTTCTTCACTTTTTTCAATCAGTTCACCTAATGTATTGATACCAGCTCTTTTCAAGCAGTTGTATGAACGAACAGATAGATCTAAATCTTCAATAGGTTTTTCAAGATTTCTATTTGTTTCTTCAGTCTTTCTTTCAACCATATAATCATCTTCTACTTTCGCTTCTGAAAGTTCGATAACTGTTTGTAGATGATCAATCAACATTTTTGAAGCCGTGCCAATTGCATCTTTTGGGTTTATAGATTTGTTTGTCCATACTTCAATAATTAATTTATCATAATCGCCTGAGTCATCTACTCTGGTTTTTTCAACTGTATAGTTCGCTCTAGTAATTGGTGTATAGATGCTATCAATTGCAATATCATTCACGTCTTCAGTGTAGATTGCATTTTGTTTAGAATTTACATAGCCGTTCCCACGTCTAGCCTTCATATGCATTCTTAAAACACCTTTATTAACATGACAAATATAGTGATTAGGATTCATGATTTCTACTTCTTCATCACAAATGATGTCAGATGCAAAAACATCTCTTGGTCCTTCTACTGATAACTCTAAACGTTTTTCAACATTAGAGTCTTCATTGTCAATTGATAATATAACACCTTTTAAATTTAGAACAATTGTAGTTACGTCTTCAACAACACCTTCAACAGGCGTGAATTCATGTACTACATTTTCAATGTTGACATTGACAATAGCTGCACCAGGTAATGAAGACAATAAAACTCGTCTTAAAGAATTACCTAGAGTGATACCGTATCCTCGTTCTAGAGGTGAAATAACGAATTTACCATAATTGTCTTCGATTTCTACAGTTTCTGTCTTAGGTTTTTCGAATTTCAAGTCCTTCATAAATTACCTCCTACCCGCGTGGTCGTTTTGGTGGACGACATCCGTTGTGGGGAACTGGTGTAACATCTTTGATAGCTGTGATTTCTAACCCTGCAACTTGTAAACTTCTAATTGCTGCTTCTCTACCAGGTCCTGGTCCCTTTACTTCAACTTCTACTTTTAATACGCCATTATCCATAGCTGATTTCGCAGCTGCTTCTGAAGCTAAACCGGCTGCGAAAGGAGTTGATTTACGACTACCTTTATATCCGATAGCGCCTGATGAACTCCAAGCAATTGCGTTGCCTTTAGGGTCAGTAATTGTGATTATAGTATTATTGAAAGTCGAATGAATATGCGCTATCCCTAACGGAATGTTCTTTTTCACACGACGTTTAGTTCTTACATTACGTGCCATTTAATTCAGTCTCCCTTCTTATTTCTTCTTATTTGCTACAGTTTTTCTAGGTCCCTTACGAGTTCTAGCGTTGTTACGTGTGTTTTGTCCACGTACAGGTAAACCTCTACGATGTCTTAATCCACGGTAACTTCCGATTTCTTGAAGACGTTTGATGTTCATTGCAACTTCACGTCTCAAATCACCTTCAACTGTAAATTTTTGTACTTCTTGACGAATTCTTACTACTTCTTCATCTGTTAAGTCTTTAACTCTTGTATCTTCGGAAATACCACAAGCTTTTAAAATTTCTTCAGCTCTTGTTCTTCCGATACCATATACATAAGTTAAAGAGATAACGACTCTTTTTTCTCTAGGAATGTCTACTCCTGCGATACGTGCCATAGTTACCTCCTATTTACCTTGTCTTTGTTTATGTTTTGGATTTTCACAAATGACAAGAACATTGCCATTTCTTTTGATTATCTTACATTTATCACAGATTTTTTTTACAGATGGTCTTACTTTCATACCATTACCTCCTTAAAATCTCTACTATTAAAATTTTTATTTCATGCGATATGTTATTCGACCACGTGTTAGGTCATAAGTTGATAATTCAACCTTAACTTTATCACCTGGTAAAATGCGTATGTAATTCATGCGGATTTTACCAGAAACGTGTCCGATTATTCGGTGTCCGATTTCTAGCTCAATTACAAATTGCGCATTGGGCAAAACTTCTACTACAGTTCCCGTCATTTCAATGACATCATCTTTTTTTGCCAAATAAATCACTCCCTTATACTTTGGTCAGGATCTCATAACCGTCCTCTAAAATCAATATAGAATGCTCAAAATGAGCAGATAATGATTTGTCTCTAGTTATTGTTGTCCAGCCGTCAGATAATACTCTGACTTCTTTATTGCCTAAATTAATCATCGGTTCAATCGCTAATGTCATACCTGGCTTTAGAATAATCCCGCGATGTGGCAAACCATAATTTGGAATCTGTGGATCTTCATGTAGGTATCTACCTAATCCATGTCCAACAAATTCTCTTACAACGCTAAAACCTAATGATTCAGCGTGAACTTGAATTGCGTGAGATATATCTGAAAGACGGTTATTTGCTTTCGCGAATTCTAAACCTTTAAATAAACTTTCTTCAGTACCTTTAAGCAATTTCTTTGCAGCTTCAGATATTTCCCCGCATGCATATGTCCAAGCGCTGTCACCATGATATCCTTTATATTGAGCACCAATATCTACAGAGACGATATCGCCTTCTTTTAATATTGTTTTCTTATTAGGAATACCATGAACAACTTCCTCGTTAATCGATATGCATGCAGCTGCGGGAAAACCATTGTAGTTTTTAAATGAAGGAATAGCTCCGTTTTCAATAATAACTTTTTCAACCAAATCATCTATTTGTTTAGTCGATAGTCCTGGCTTAATATATTCTTTAACTGCTTTATGAGCTAAAGCTACAATTCTTCCGGCTTCTCTCATCAACTCAATTTCTCGATTTGATTTTATAGTTACCATTTACTACTCACCTAGTTCCTTTAATATATCCTGAAATACCTTATTAGTTGATTGTTCACCATCGATTACTACTAAAAGCTTCTTCTCATCATAATAATCCAATAGTGGTTTTGTTTTTTCGTTATAAATAGCTAAACGATTCATGACTGATTCCTCTAAATCATCAGGTCTTTGAATTAATTCATGTCCGCAATGGTCACAAATTCCATCAATTTTTGGAGGATGGTAATCAGTATGATAAGTATGTCCGCAATTAGGACAAACCCTTCTGCCTGCCATGCGATGAAGTAAAACATCATCTTTGACATCTACATTGATAACCGCGCTAAGCTTAATATCAAGTTTTTTTAGCATTTCATCCAAAGCTTCTGCTTGTGCTCTTGTCCGAGGATATCCATCCAACATAAAACCATGTGGATAATTATTCTCGTTCAATACGTCCCAAACAATATCATTAGTCATTTTATCGGGTACTAAATTACCATCATCTAGGTATTTTTTAGCTTCTTTACCGATAGCTGTGCCTTTACTAATCTCTTCTCGGTAAATATTACCTGTTGAGATGTGGGCAAGCTTATAATGTTTTAATAACTTCTTTGATTGGGTTCCCTTACCAGCGCCTGGCTTACCCATAATTAATAAATTAATCATTTTATCTCATAAATCCAGCGTACGCTTTTTCTTGAGTATCTGTCTCAATTTGTCTAGCAGTTTCTAAAGCAACCCCAACAATAATCAATAATGAAGTACCACCTATTTGTGCGTATGTATGTCCTAAAATCATTGATGTGATAATAGGTAATATCGCTACTACAACTAAGTAAAGAGCTCCAATTACTGTCACTCGGAATAAAACTTTAGTGATATAACTTTCGGTTTCATCCCCAGGTCTAACCCCAGGAATATATGCATTTTGTTTATTCAAATTTTCAGCTATTTGTTCTGGTTTAACCAAAATGAACGAATAGAAGAATGTGAACACAAAAATTAAGATAATATAAAGAACCAAACCGATAGGTTGATTATATGAAAATATTTGATTAATCCAGTTACTTGTGTTTGCGCCAATATTCAAATATTGGAATATGGTTGCTGGCAATGATAAAATAATTGAAGCAAAGATTACTGGAATAACTGATGCAGTATTTAATTTAATTGGAATATTTGAATCTGATTTACCTTTGAATTTAGCGCTTCCTGGTCTGTTAGCGTATTGGATAGGAACTTTCCTAACCGCTACTTGCATATAAGTAATAGCTACTAAAACAACGATAAACATTAAGATACTAACTCCAAATAAAACATATCCAGCAAAAGATCCTTGACTAGCATATACAGCTTCTCCAAGAGCTCCACCATCACTGATGTAATATTGGAATAATGAAATTATTGTTCCAGGGAATGAGAATATGATACCTGCAACGATTAACATTGAAGAACCATTACCTATTCCTCTCAAAGTGATTTGATCTGCTAACCAAATCATGAAAGCTGTACCTGCAGTTAATACAACTGCAATATAGAAATAAACTAAGAACCACATACCATTGCTTTGCCCAGCCCAGTCGCTAACGATAGATTGGAAAATCCCGCTATCTTGTGAGTTATGGAAAGCAAATGTCATAGCTAAAGCTTGAATGAATGCTAAGCCTATTGCTAAATATCTAGTTAATCTTGCTGTTTTTTGTCTACCAACTTCTCCTTCTTCGCTCCACTCTTTTAAAGCTGGAATAATATCCATTTGTAAAAGTTGAACAATGATGGATGCTGTAATGTATGGACTAATACCTAAAGCAACTACTGAGTAGTTTCTTAGGGCATCCCCAGAAATAGAGTTTACTATTCCAAGGAATCCGCTATTTTCGAATAGTCCTGTTAACATGTCAGAGTTGATAAGTGGCATAGTAACATAAGTAAGTAATTTAAACACCAAGAAAGCTAATAATGTGAAACCAATTTTTTTCAAGACTTCCTTATTTTTGAAAATCTTTTTTATAGTTTCCATTATATCACCTCTACTGAGCCACCAGCATCTTCAATTGCTTTTTTAGCAGAAGCTGAAAATTTATGTGCTTTGACAGTAAGTTTTACTTCTAAATTTCCTTTGCCTAATATTTTTACCCCATTTAATTGTTTGCTGATAACTCCATCATTTAATAAAACTTCTGGAGTAACAACAGAATCTGCTTCATAACCATTTAGGGTATCAAGGTTAACTATAGCATATTCCTTTCTGAAAGGATTTGTGAATCCTTTTTTAGGAAGGCGTTTGAATAGTGGTGTTTGTCCACCTTCAAATCCAAGTCTTACGCCACCGCCAGAACGAGAATTTTGTCCTTTTTGACCGCGACCACTTGTCTTACCAGTACCACTACTAGTACCACGACCTACACTTTTTTTATAATGAGTTGCACCTGGATTAGGTTTTAATTCGTGTAATGTCATCATTTGCACCCCCTATTTCTTAACTTCTTCGACTT
>JAQUZK010000155.1 GCA_028691335.1 Candidatus Izemoplasmatales bacterium | reverse complement strand
AGACATTAAACCTGTTGAGAAAAGAGTATTTATAGCTTTTAATAAAAAAGATTTTTTAAATAAATCAGCCAAATAACGGCTGATTTTTTTATAATCTATTTTCAATATCTTTTTTAAGATTTTCATACCCTGGCTTTCCTAATAAAGCAAACATATTCTTTTTATAATCTTCAACTCCCGGTTGATTGAAAGGATTCACATCCAATAAATAACCACTAATAGCCACAGCGAGTTCAAAGAAATAAACAAGGTATCCAAAAGTATAAGCATTTAATTTAGAAATATTCAAAACAATATTAGGAACTCCTCCATCTTTATGGGCGAGTAATGTACCTTTTAAAGCTTGTTTATTAACAAAATCTAAACTCTTGTCTTTTAAAAAGTTTAACCCATCTAAATTATTATTATCTTTTTCTATAATTAAATCTTTTTCAGCTTCTTCGATATTAATAACAGTCTCAAATAAAATCCTTTGACCGTCTTGAATATATTGTCCCAATGAATGTAGGTCAGTTGAAAAAGTTGCACTAGAAACAAACAAACCCTTATGTTCTTTTCCTTCTGATTCTCCGAATAACTGTTTCCACCATTCAGAAAAGAAAACTAACTTGGGTTCATAGTTAACCAACATTTCAATATCAAACCCATTTCTATAAAGAATATTTCTAAGTGCGACATACATATGTACATCATTCTTATAAATACTATACTTTCCATACTCTCTTTTAGCTGCTTTAGCGCCAGACAACATTTGCTTAATATTTATTCCGCTAGTTGCTATCGGTAACAAGCCTACTGCTGTTAATACCGAGAATCTTCCGCCAACGTTATCAGGAACCACAAAAGAAGTATATCCATTATCATCAGCAAGTTTTCTTAAAGCTCCTTTATGTTCATCTGTAGTAACATAAATTCTTTCTTTTATTTCTGCTTCATCATACTTTTCTTCTAATAATTTTTTTAATACTCTAAAAGCAATAGCCGGTTCTGTTGTCGTCCCAGATTTTGATATCACATTTATGGCAAATTCTTTATTTTTTAAGTATTCTACCAATTCATTTAAGTAAGTACTTGACATATTGTGTCCAGCAAAAATAACATCAATATTCTTTCTTTTAGGAAAATATGGTTGCATAAATTCTATGGCCGCTTTAGCACCTAAATAAGAACCACCAATACCTATAACTACTAATACTTTAGCTTTCTTTCTTATTGTTTTAGCCGCTTCTTGGATTTTTTGAATTTCGTCGGTATTGATATTTTCAGGCAAATCTATCCAACCCAAAAAATCATTTCCTTCTCCGGTTTTGCTATCTAATTTTTTTCTAGCTATTTTTATTTCCTTATTAAGCTCTTCTAATTCTTCTACATCAATAAAAGGTAATGCGTACTTATAGTTAAGTTCTAGACTCTTACTCATTTTTTTATCCTCCAATTTCCATTATTATTATATCACACAAAACTTATTCGGATGATTAAATATTCCTCTGCAAACATTTTCATAAAAAAACAATCCAAATTTTTATAATTTGAATTGCTCTTTTTTTACTTATTGTCTTTTTGGTACTTTTCTACCCAAGCTTTAAGTTGTGTTTCAAAGGGTTTAAAACCAGCTGTAACTTCAGTAGATTCTCTTTTTTTACGTCTTTTCTTATTTTGGGTTTTATAACTTAAACTGATTTTCTTTTCTTCAACTTTAATCACTTCTAATGTTACTTCATCCCCTACACTAAGATAGTCTTCTATACTTCTAACATAACCATCACTGATTTCAGAAATGTGGATTAATCCATCAATTTCATCATCAATTTTAACGAAAGCACCGTATGGTTTTATATTAGTAATCCGACCTTTGACGATGTCGCCTTGTTTCATATTTTAACACCCCCAAAAGAAACTGTTAATATTATAACACATATAAGTTTTTTTTCAAATAATTATCTCTCACTACCACACTAAAAGAAAAAGAGTAGAATAACTACTCTTTATCACCAACAGCATTATGTGCTATAGAGCTAGCTGCAGCTGCAGCTATCGCTCCAATTATATCATCCATAAAAGTATGACACTTATCACTTTGTTTTCCTATTTCATCTAACTCGCCAATAATTCCAGGCTTTACTTTATCAACATAACCAAAATTAGTTAATCCAATAGAACCATAAACATTAGTTATAGATAAAACAAGAATTTCATCAATGCCATATAATGGATTATCTTCGCTAACTAGAGTTTGCAGAGGTTCTGACAGCATTTTCTTCTCAGCTAGCATATCTAATTCTACTCCAGTAACAATGGCATTTTGTACTTCTCTTTTGTCTAAAACTCTACTTATAGCAGATAAGATAAGTCTCTTGTGATATCAGGAACATACTTCTTTTGTAAATCATAAACTATATCTACAATTTTATCTAAAGTTACTCCTCTTTTTTCAAATAAATTAACACAAATCTCTTTCATTCTTTTTTGCTTTTCTACCATATATGTTCAACTCCTATCACTCCAGGAACTCTCTCTAATAAAGTATCTTCAATCAAATCTGACATTGTTGATTCAAATCCTGCGCAACCAACGCAAGCGCCTTGTAATTTAACGTAAACAATCCCATCCTCAAACTTTACAAACTCTATATCTCCGCCATCTCGATTAATGTATGGCCTTATTAATTTTATTACTTCTTTAATTTCCGCAATAATTTCCTCATAGTTCATAAAAACACCTCCTATTCTTCATCCAACTTTTTGAATTTATCATAATTTGGATTTTTCAAAATGTAATACGCGCAATTTGGAGCGCAAGATTCAACAATATAATCAGGAATCATTTGAAAATTATCATCATTAAACCCCTTTAATCTTAATATACCTCCAGAGTAATCTCCTACAATATATGGGTATCGATCAAATAAATCGACATACTTCTTATTAAAATCATCTAAAACAAAAGAATCTCGATAATTCTTAACTAATTCAAACTCACCATGTACTGATTCTATCATTAAAAAAACCTCCTGTAGTATAATAATTGTATCATAATAACTCGTTTTTTTTAAACTAATTTACTTAAAAAAACTAAGAGTTAAACTCTTAGTAATCTAGTCTAATAAAAAATCAGATTTTTCAAGCACTACAACCGCATCACAAAGGATGCCTTCTTCTCTACCTACGAAACCCATTCCTTCAAAGGTTGTTGCTTTAATAGATATAAGTTTTATATCACAATTCAATAATTTAGCGATATTTTCTCTCATATCTTTTATATAAGGTCTTATCTTTGGTTTTTCTAAAGATACCATAGTATCAATATTAGATACTTCGTATCCTTTAGAGCTAACATAATTAAAAACTTCTTTCAAAATTAACGAAGAATCGTAATCTTTATACTTAGGATCATCATCCGGAAAAAACTTTCCTAAATCTCCTAAGGCTAATGCACCTAACATTGATTCTGCAATAGCATGTAATAAGCAATCCCCGTCTGAATATCCTACACTACCCTTTGAATGTGGAATCTCTATTCCGCCAAGAATAAATTTTTTACCTTCTTTTAAAGGATGAACATCTTTTGAAATTCCGATTTTAATCATAACACTGCCTCCAAAATTCTAAGATCTAATTCGGTTGTTAATTTTATATTAAACTCATTACCGTCTACTATTATAACATCTTCTTCCAGTTCTTGCATATATAAACTTGCATCATCACTATATGTTTGATTATTTTTAATAGCCAACTCATATGCTTTAATTATTTTTTCAGTCATAAAAGCTTGAGGTGTTTGTAAAAAAACATACTCATCTCTATTAATATACTTTTTTAGTTTTCCAAAACTATTCTTCGCGATTGATTCTTTTAATTTTTTGGCTAAAACACATGCGTTTTCAAGTACCGTTCTTTTCAATAAATCTATATCCTGTTTGCAAATAAAAGGTC
>JAQUZK010000154.1 GCA_028691335.1 Candidatus Izemoplasmatales bacterium | reverse complement strand
TTTAATTCGATCATCAGAGTCAAGTTTTGGTCTCTTCTTACTCATACGATAAATCCTCCTTCCTGGGGCAAGAGAGACAATTTAATTGTATAAGTAAATAAAGAAAATAAAAATTAACAGATTGTTGCTTTAACTTTGGAAAGTAACATTAAGTATTTCTATTATCATTTTAAAAGGAAAACACTGATTTAATATTTTGCTTTGGTATAATAGTTATTAAACGGGGTGTTATGGATGGAAAAATTAAATAGTTATTTTGATGAAATTGAAAGTCGTATTGATGAAGTGTATGAGGATTTAAAAAGAATTAAAGGTTCTATTAAAGTGAGTAGTACATCTCAAAAAGAAGCTGTGTTATTGAGTGCAGCAGTTATGGGAATACCTACAGATAATTATTTATATGGATATGAAAATCTTGTATTGAATATTTCAATCTTAATGGATGTAGATAATAATAGTCTAAATTTGAGTAAAATTTTAAACAAAATACAATCAAATCCGAAATTGTACATGCTGGATGAAGTTAAACTTAACAAAGATTACAAAGTTGCACAGCAGATGTTTGATGCTATAAATAACAATCCTATATATATTGACATTGTTAAACAAAGAGATAAACTAGTAGCTCACTGCGACCTTAATTTTGAAGATATCAGCTCTAAACTTGATTTAGGTAAAATTAGTATTTTATCTAGAGATATTACTTTGTTGATTGAATTCATATTTTCATGGTTTAAAAGACAACTCACTCCATTCAACGAAGATGAGAGCAACATAGAAGTCATATATAAGTTATACAAAAAAGCTGGGACCCCCCTATTCTTGTAAAATACTTTAGCAAGGGTACCGCATGGGTGGGCCTTTAAAAAATGGATGGCAATTTTTTGAAAATTTGGAATTTAGGTGCAGAATATGAAACCCTTTTTAGATGAAAGTAAAATAAATAGGTTTAGAGAACTCATTAATTCGTCACCTATTTTTTATAGAGATGAAAAGCACGCAAACAATTGGAACTTAATCTGTGCATTTATGGATAGGATAGACGACTCAATAAAATCTCTAACTGCTCATGATTTTCTTGCTGAAGATACCCACTCAACTGATAATTTAATTTTATTTATAGTTCATACGGATATTATTGTTGAATCAATTAATAAGCTCTTTGATAAGCTAGGAATTGATAATCCACTAAAAGATAAAAGTGATATATTTAATCAACTAGGCGATGGACGAGGAACAGATAATAAGTTCTTTAAACACCTAAGAGCTTTATCATTTGCCCATTCAATCGAAACTTCGCATGCAAGTCCATATGTGAAAAAGGGTGAAACCCATTACTCACCGTACATAATGAACCATTCATTATTTCAGGAAAACCATATCACCATTAGTGTTTATTCGTCGATAGAAGAGAATGATATGAATACTATTAGAATTCCTAAGTTACAACTCATTAGTTTTGTTGAGAGCAGATACAATTTAGTTGATTACTTAAATGATTATCTACAAGAAGAAGTTACAAATCATAAAGATCGACAAATCAGTAATGTTATAGAAATTTCAGAAGATCCAATTCAAACGTTATCAAATTTAAAACAAGCAGCAGTTAGAAGATATGATGACTCACTTATTAATTACATTGATGAGATCATCTATACTTTAAATTATCAAACAACAAATGAGAAAAATCAGAATGCTGTTGATAAGCTGAAAGACTTTATTATACCTGCGATTAGTGAGTTTATAGCCTTGTACCAGATAATGGATGACTCACATTACAATCATGTATTTATGTCTGCTTTGAGTTTTCAATGGAAGACTGACATTCCAATGGCTCATTATATGTTAGAAAAAATCAGATTGTATTTGATTGATGAGTATGGTCCTAATGTGTATAATTTCGATCAATCAAGTCCATATGATCCAAATACTGAGTCTAATGTTGAATGGGGATTTCAACAATTGAAGATATTCAAATCAGTATTGGCTGATGATTATGTAGAAATAGATTATCATATGCCATTCAAGGAGATACAACTTTTAGTATCAGCAGTACTATATTTAAATCATGTTGCCAAAAAAGGATGAAGTCACTATAGTGGCTTTTTTCAATAAAAAAACAATGTTTGAATTGAATTATTCATTTCAACTAAACATTGTTAATTTACAGTTACTTTTTCTTCTTGCAGTTAAGTAATAAATTGAGAATTGAGATCAATAAACTTATTAAAGAAATCACTACTCTTAGAGAATCAAAACTCACAGCATTTCACCTTTTTCTAGAGGTTATGCATTGATAAAATAAAAAGCAATGCAAAAATTTAACTTTGCATTACCCGACATACCTTTTTTTACCTAGTCAGTTTCTAGTTCTATGTCCGACGTTTTTACCTCTGTCGATGAGTAGTGATTTCTTTCGAGTTTGACCTGTTCTCTCAGTTTAAAAGCCTTTTACCTGTATGGTCAGTTTCTTGGTAATATTTAGAGTTATCCTCTACCTATATTATACTAAAAATACTACATAAAATCAAATATCACTATACTGAATGAGCGAGGTAATGAGCTATATGAATAAAGTGAAAGTTGAATATGAGCGACTTCGGTCGCTTTTTTCATCGGTTGATGAAACAAAAACAAAACTGGTAGACAATCTTATTGAACAAGCAGCATTCATGAAAGTTGAACTTGGAATCCTTCAAGAACAAATAAGAAAGCATGGTGCTGTTTAAGTATCAACTAGAGGAACTCAAAGACAAACTGAAGCAGCTAAGTATTACACAAAACTAGTGAATTAATACGGAACAATCATCAAAACACTTAATTCCATAATGGGTAAAAACATTATTGATGAAGATGATTGTAGAGTTGTAAATGATGTGAGACCTAATTCTTCAAAAAAAGAAGGGTGATTTGTTAATATCATTTAGGCAATCATTCCTCTCTTAATTAATCGGTCTCTTTTTTGTAAAGGTGTGAGACACCCGATTGAAGAACTGCAGGTGTTGTTTGATCGGATTAAGTAGGCTTTCATTTGTTTGACTAAGTCGTTGTAGTTATAGAATTTAAGGGTGGAGTAGAACCTAACATTATCGTTGCGGTGGCTGCGTTCAACTTTGCCATTATGACGTGGCGTACGCGGGCGAATGAGTTTGTGGGTAATTCCTAAGTTTTCGCATAAAGTATCAAATAGATGAATCATTTTAGTCTCTTTGTTGTGGGTAAACTTGAAGACATTATCACTTTGAATCATCCTTGGTTGATAACCGAAGTAAGCAATCGCCCGTTTAACAAAATCAACCGTGGAATAAGAACTTTGTTCTAAATAGGGATAAATGAATCGTTCACGACTGGCTTCATCAATCATTGTGTACTGGTAGTAGCGTTGATCACTTCCTGGCTGAGCTTTGCATTCACGAGGGACATATTTGACATCAATTTGCCATTTCTCACCTAATCGTTCGGGAGTTTTATAGGGCTTAGGTGTATAGGGTGTCTGTTTGACCTTGACGATGCCATAATAGCCATTGGTTTTGAGCCAGCGATAGAGGCTGACAGGATGCCGTGCATAACCAATAGACAATCTTAGTTTAGAGAATAACTCATTCAGTCCAATGTCAGGATTTCGCTTCATTAAATCAATGATTTTCTTAATTTTTTCCGATGTATGGCTGTTAGGATGAGGTGTATGGGGGCGATGCGATCTATCGAGTAGCGATTCCTTAGAACCATCAAACACTTTATTCCATCGCATTAATGAAGATTTGGAGATGTGATACTTCCTAGTGACGTACTTGATTGAATATCTACCAGATCGATAAAGTAGAACTGCGTGATAACGAGTCTTAATCTCGTGATGGAAATGTGATAAACAATGCAAAAGGTGATTTATGAACCTTTCTGTAAAGATTTCCGGCCTTACAGGGATATTATAGGTCACCCC
>JAQUZK010000153.1 GCA_028691335.1 Candidatus Izemoplasmatales bacterium | reverse complement strand
TAGTTTAATGCATAAGACAATAACTAATCAAATAATTGGTGTTGGTTCTAGCACTCTAAAAGTCCCTAGTATTGGTTTTGATGGAGTTACTCAAGTTGATAAATTAGTATCTGGTGAATATTTCATCACTAAGGATGAAATTTACGCTTTAATTGATGCTTTGGATATTCTTGGCATAAATGATATTACGGGATTTACCGGAACCGTCCAAATCGGCTTATTAAGTAATGACGCAGATCAAAATAAAGTATTAATATCTGATATTATACACGCAACGATCTCTATGAATTTACTAGATTTAAATGACTCAGTTCTAATAGTCCCTACTTATTCTTCTCTGGGTGAAATTGAAAGTAATCAAGTTCAAAAAGATGTTGTTTCAACTACATATGTTTATGAAAATGAAATTAAGGCTTTAATTAATGCATTCATCGATATGGGTTATAGTGATTTAGGTAGTTTCGGAGCGGAAATTAATTCTCAAAAATTCTTTGATAATACTGATTTATATTTGTTGTCAGCTTCAATTCACGCTACATTGTCTGATAAATTGTTAAACGGCACAGGTGGAGAAGTAATTATTCCTGATAATGATATATCAGTAAATCCTAATACAGTCTTAAGATTCACACATACTGATGGAACAGAATACGTTGAAATGAATGAAACGAAGAAATTATTACTAGCCTTAGAAGAAATCGGATTAAAAGACTTTGGGGCTATATCAATAAATCCAACAAACTTATTTGGTGATACAGTTGATTTAGATATTTTATTCGCTTCTGCGGCAATGCAAGCAACAGTATCTGATACATTATTATCAGGTGCTGGTGATGATAATTCAGCCTATGGAACAGGAAAACTGATTGTTCCAAATATCTTTAGAGAAGCAATAACTGTCAATTCAAATAGCGCACAACAAATCGAGGAAACAGAGTTAAAAGATTTGATTAACGCTCTTAAAGCAGTTGAAGTACAAGATTTCTCAGGTTCAATCTCTGCCTCTATAATCACCGGTTTGACTGAAGCTAAATTAATTACAATTATGGACAGCGGTTCAATGCATGTAACTATAAATCATATGATTTGGAGTAACTCAAACATTAATACTAAGATTCCAGATTATGAAGAAGGTTTAGCATTAAGCGACTTACTATATAATATGAGTAATATAATTATTTCAACAGAAATCATTGACTTTATTCAAGCAGTTCAAAGAGTTTCTAGTTCAGCGGATATTACCAATGTTACATTTGATTACACTGTAGTTGCTGGATTAGACTCTACAGATAGAGATATAGTTCTGGACTCAATGATTGTTAGAAATATATTAACACCTGAACTTGAAAATTTAGGTTCTACATTCCCATTCAGTTTAAATCCTTACGTGTTCAATAACTCTGATTACATGAATAGTAATCCAAATTACTTCTTAACTGAAGATGGTATCAATCAAGTATTCGCACATTATGGATTATAATTAAGATTTATAATTAAAAAAGAGCTTCTGGAATATTCCGGAAGCCTTTTTATATGAACTATAAAAAAAACAGCCTATCATTTTAAAATGATAAGCCGTTAAATTGTTTTAGACAACTTCAACATCAGTAAAATCTAATTCCATTGATGTTTGTCTTTCAAACATTTCAATTAGAACATGTATTTTCCCTTTGTCTTGATCAATGTTTTCAACTGTAACAACTTGACCTTGGAAATTACCGTTAATGATTCTAACTTGTTGCCCTGGTCTAACATTGAATTTTTGAACTTGTAACATACCACATTTCTTTAAGATTGGATTAATCTCATCAGGTTTTAACGGTACCGGTTTTGTTCCACCGCCACTACTACCTAAGAAACCAGTAACTCCTGGTGTATTTCTAACAACGAACCATGAGTCGTCTGTAACAATCATTTCTATAAAAACATATCCTGGGAAAATCTTAACCAATTTTTCTTTTGGATTTTTATCTTTCTTATCAGCCGGAACGATTTCTTCAGGTATCATCACTTGGAAGATTTTGTCTTCCATATTCATAGTTTCGATTCTGCGCTCTAAACTAACTTTAACAGAATTTTCTAAACCAGAATACGTTTGAACGATATACCAAAGTCTTCTTTGACTGAAATCACTTGAATTTGCCATTATTTATTCTTTTACGCTCCGTAAATAGATTTGAATAATGGATCTAGAATTAATCCATATAAAAAGAATATTAGCATCAAGAATAATAAGAATGAAAATACTCTTCCACTATTTGTAGCTAAGTCTTTTCCTGATGGCCAATTAACTTTCTTCATTTCTGTTATACTTGGTTTAATATATGGAATCATTAAGTAAACAAGAACTAATGTTCCAATGAGTATTAAGAATACTCCGGTTAAGATTCTTTTTAAAGGTGTATTAAAGAAGAAGTCAATTATACCAATGCCAGAATTACCTAATGATTCCGCTAGGGTTGGTGATGCAGAACCAAACTTCCCAATCACAATGTATACACCATACAAAATAAGCACTGGTGATAATACTGCTAATAACCAATTTTCAAATTTGTATTCTTTTTTTAATATCGCCATTACCTTACTTTCGTTTTTAGGTGCTTTTGCGACAGTAGGTTTTTTATTTTCTTTCGCCATTTTATCCTCCTACTTCCCTTCTTTATGGACAGTATGTTTTTTGCATTTTTTGCAATATTTTTTAACTTCAAATCGAGTCGATTTATCCGTCTTTTTTACTTCATAATTCCTAGATAAGCACTCTGTGCATATCAAAACTGTTTTATCTTTCACTATTATCAACTCACTTGCTTTATTAAATTTATCAAAAAAACTGAGAAAAGTCAAGAAAATCATGTCATTAAATGTAATTTAATTTTTTTCCTAATTCTATCTAAAGCATTATAGACTTGTTTTTCTTCACAAGAAAGAAAATCAGCGCACTCTTTTATTGACCTTTTTTCTAAAATTTTAGCTTGAAATATGGTTTTTTCAAAAGAAGATAAATAATTAATAACATTTAAAAAATCTTGATCTCTATAATATATTTCATTTGTTTCTCTTACAGAAAAATCACAGATTAAAGGTAATTTTTCTGAAACAAAACTAAAATACTTAATTTTCTTATTTTTGTATGTAATTAGAAAGTTTGTTAAATTTAGTTCAAAAAATCTTGTAAATGTTTTCTGATACAATTCATCATACTTCATTACTGAGCGGTGTAAAACCATCAATGATTCTTGAAAACAATCATCATAATCTTTGGTTAGGTTGAAAATTTTGATTTTTTTCGCAATAAGATATTGATATTTTTCAACCATAAATCCAAAGGCTTCTTCATCTCCTTCTTTAATTAGGTTGATAATTTCAAAATCATTATAATTGCGAAAAATCATTTACATCATTCTTTTCTTTCTTAAAATATCAAAGATAATAATACCGGCGCTTACTGAAGCGTTTAGACTGTTTGTTTTGCCAGCCATTTCGATTTTAACGTTGAAATCGACAGTCTCTTTAATCAATCTACTAATTCCTTTTCCTTCGCTTCCTATCACAACACATATAGGTTTATCTGTAAAAATATCTGTATAAGACTCTTTAGCATCTAAAGAAGTCCCAATTGTCCAAAATCCAAGTTTTTTCAACTTTTCCAAAGTGTTTCTGAGATTTGTTACTTCGATAATCTTCATATGTTCAATAGCTCCAGCACTAGTTTTGGCTGCTACCCCACCTATTTTAACAGAACGATTTTTAGGAATTATAATGCCTGCCACGCCTCCTGCTTCACAAGTTCTTATAATAGCTCCAAAATTGTGCACGTCAGTAATCCCGTCCAACATTATTAATAAAGGGTTGTTATTAAGATCAACATCCTCTAAAAAGTCATCCAAATCAAAAGTTTCGTAATCATCAATTTCAAAAACTATGCCTTGATGATTCCCTTGAAAAAAAGATTTAAAATCAGATTTGGATAAAACTTCAATTTCTACTTTTTTTCTTTCCAAGACATGTTTAAAATCAATATTAGTATTTTCCATC
>JAQUZK010000152.1 GCA_028691335.1 Candidatus Izemoplasmatales bacterium | reverse complement strand
TGCAAAGTTATTAGGGGATTTAAAGTAAAACGTTCAAGATTTCAAAGAAATCTCTGAGACAATTAACATCATTGAAGAGAAAAATGATGATGACACAGATTCAATTATAACTCAAGAAAGATATGCATTTATCAAAAGATTTGTAGGAAAAGTATATTTGAAAAACAAACTAAAAATGCAAAATATTAGTTTAAAGATTGATAAAGTTCTTACAAATAAATATTTAGGTTTACCAATATTTGTGGTTATTATCTTTTTAGTTTATTATTTAGCTATCTCTACAGTTGGCGGTTTGCTTTCTGATTTTGTTAATGAATCAATCTTTGGGGATAATGGATTACCTTTTAAAGTAAGTGGTTGGCTAGAGTCAATAAATACTTGGCCATGGCTTCAAGGTATTATTGTTGAAGGTATAATTGGCGGTGTTGGGGCTGTTCTAGGATTTTTACCCCAAATGTTCGTTTTATTCCTTTTATTAGGAATATTAGAAGAAAGTGGCTATATGGCTAGAATTGCTTTTATACTAGACAAAATCTTTAGAAGATTTGGACTATCTGGTAGAAGCTTCTTCCCGATGTTGATGTCAACTGGATGTGGTGTTCCAGGAATAATGGCTACTAGAACTATCGAAGAAGAAAATAACCGTAAAGTTATGATTATGACCACAACCTTTATGCCATGTGGAGCTAAACTACCTATTATTGCTTTGATTGCAGGTGCGATGTTTAGAACATCACCGATCCAATGGTTAATAGCTCCTTCAGCATACTTAATTGGTATTGCTATGATTATAATATCAAGCATTATTCTTAAGAAATTTAAAGGTTTTGCCAGCAAGGCTTCTCCATTTATCATGGAACTACCTGATTATCATTTACCTAGCTACAAAACTTTAGCTTTTCATGTATATCATAAGCTAAAATCTTTTGTGAAAAAAGCAGGTACAATTATTTTATTAGCTGCCGTAATAGTTTGGTTACTTTCTAATTATAGTTGGTCATTTAAGATGGTAGATGATACAAACTTATCTATTCTTGCTAGTTTAGGTAAATTGATTGATATCATCTTTGCGCCGCTAGGATGGGGTGATTGGAAGGCTACTGTAGCTACAATTACAGGTTTAATAGCTAAAGAGAACGTAGTTTCAACTTTTGGTGTATTATATGGTTTTGCAGAAGTGTCTGAAGATGGCGCTGAGATTTGGATGTTGTTAGCTACTGATTTTACAGCTTTAAGCGCTTACTCATTCTTAATATTCAATTTAATATGCGCTCCTTGTTTCGCAGCGATTGGTGCTATTAAAAAAGAAATGGGTTCAATTAAATGGACATGGATAGCTATTGGTTTCCAGACAGGTTTAGCATATGCTATAGCCTTGATTATATATCAAATAGGTTTAATTTTTACTGGAGTATTTAATTTTGGTTCAATAGTTGGAATATTCACTCTAGCAGTTTTATTATATTTATTGTTAAGACCTAACAAGTATTTAAATCCAAAAATACCAGTTCAAACATTATAGAAGAAGAATTAAGAGAATCAAAAGATTCTCTTTTTTTATACCGTTTTAATAAATAATAACAAAAATATGATATGTTTAAATATATTTAATTATTTTTATATAAAAATCAAGTTGTCAAATTGAATTGTAATCAAATAATTGTATAATATTATTTAAGGAGTGTAACATGGAAGCTTTAATTAAAATAATCAGAAAAAACCACAAATTAATCGCTGGTTCAATAATATTGCTTTCTATGCCTGGTATTTACTTACTGGTTTATTATACAGGTGGTATAAAGTATGTATATTCTCATACAATGTATATTCCTATCTTACTAGCAGGTATAATTTTTGGCTTTAAAGGAGGAACTCTAATCGCAATAGTTGGCGGCATATTATTAGGGCCAATTATGCCTTTAGAAGTCGATTTAGGCACTTATCAAGAAACCTTAAATTGGGTATACCGATTAATGATTTTTCTAGTAATAGGAGGATTAAGTGGTTACTATTCTAAAAGACTAAGAAAAATTAATAAAATCAATGAAAGACTATTCTCTCATCATGTAGAAACAGATATACCAAACTTAAATTACCTTTTGTCATTAAGTGATGATTACATTAGTGGAAGTTGTTTAGTTTCTACAATCTATATTAATAACAAGAATCATATTATTGATGTACTCGGATTAGATTTTTATCATAAAGCGCTTAACGCTCTATATTTAACAATAACCAAGTTGATTCCACAGCCTAACTGTGTAATACAACCAGAAAATGATAAAGTTTGGCTAGTTATGCCTTCTAAATATGGTTTAAAAGAAAAGGATATCATTACAAACATTTCCTCAAAAGAGATTAATGTTCAAGGTATCAAAGTTTATTTAGATTACTCTATTGGTATAGCTGGTAACACTTCTTTTAAAGATTGTAAGAATTTAAGTGTTTTTAAGGATACTGATAAATTAGCTCTTTATGCTAAAACTAATAACCTACCTTATGCAATTTATGATAAATCTATTCTTAAAGAAAGATATCAATTTGATTTATTATCTGTATTTTCAGATGCACTCAATAACGATGAGACTTTTATGGTTTATCAACCGGTGATAAGATCAGACAATAAAGTTGAAGGATTTGAATCATTAATTAGATGGAATAATAGTGTTTATGGGCTTATCATGCCAAATGATTTTATTCCTTTGGTTGAATCAACTCAACTTATTCATCAAATGACAGACTGGGTTATTCGAAAAGTATTTAGAAAACAAAAAGAAATGGCTGATGCAGGATATGATTTGCCGCTTTCAATCAATCTTTCTGTAAAAAATCTCTCTGATATGAATTTCTCAACTCGAGTCAATAAAATAATGAAAGAAGAAGATGCTAACCCAAAAAAAGTAATATTTGAAATCACTGAAACTATGCTTTTAAAAGATAACCCGCAATTCAGGGTAACTTTAGAAACCTTGAAAGCTTTAGGATTTAAAATAGCTATTGATGATTTTGGCAAAGGCTACTCAAGTATATCGTATTTATGTCAATATCCAATAGATTATATTAAAATTGATCGATTCTTCTTAAACGACTTACAATTTAACACATCAATGTTTGAAATAGTTAAAGCAATTGTGAATCTATCTCATCAATTAAATCTAGAAGTTGTAGCTGAAGGGGTAGAAACAAAAGAAGTGCTTGATATGATAAAAGCAATGGATTGTGATCTGGTTCAAGGATATTATTATTCTAAGCCAATAGAGGGTATTAACTTAGTCAAATATATTATAGATTTTGAAAAATAAAAGAAATAGTTCAAATCAACTAATGATTTGAACTATTTCTTTCCTTTTAAAATTGCTTCATTTTTAAGGTATTCTTCCGCGAATATTTTTTCTAGTTTTGTATGAGTTTGAGGAGTGTAATAAGTTTTTCCTTGTAACTCTTTTGGTAGATAATCTTGTTTGACAATATGATTATCAAAATCATGTGCATATTTATATGGAGTTTTCGCATCATAAGTTGGATTGTTAATCAAATGACTTGGGACTTGATAGGTTTTTCCAGCCTCAACATCAGCTAATGCTTCTGAAATAGCTAAATGTGCAGAATTTGATTTAGGAGATATACACATTTCTATCGTAATTGCTGACAAAGCATTTCTCGCTTCTGGAAAACCAACTTTTTCAGCTATATTACAAGCAGCGTCAACTTTAACTCCCATTAAAGGATTCGCTAAACCAATATCTTCATACACAATTGCACGAATTCTTCTAACTAATGATTTTAAATCTCCAGCAACTATTAATCTTGAAAGATAATGTAAGGCAGCGTTAACATCACTGCCACGAACACTTTTATGAAACGCACTTAGAATATCGTAATAATCATCGCCAGTCTTAAATGCTGAAATTTGAGCTTCTGGAAGGTGTTTTTCAAGGAAATCCATATTTATTACTTCATCATCTTTAGCAGCTATTAAAACTAACTCTAGCATATTAATAGCTGTTCTTACTTCTCCATTAGAAGCTAATGCTATTTTTTTAAAAACTTGAGGA
>JAQUZK010000151.1 GCA_028691335.1 Candidatus Izemoplasmatales bacterium | reverse complement strand
GTTAAGTCTTTTGATTCATACAAACCTTACGCCGGAGAAATCGATGGCAGAAGAAATGGTGTCTTTATCGCTAAAGAACCAGGTAAAGCTATGGCTTATAGTTTATTCAACTTATCTGAACGCGGAAGAATGATTATTAAACCTGGACAAGAAGTATACGCAGGCATGATAGTAGGATTCAATTCTAGAAGCAATGATTTAGTTGTTAACCCATGTAAGAACAAAAATTTAACTAACATTAGATCAAGTAGTTCTGATGAAGCTATTAAACTACTTGACCCCCTTGAATACACATTAGAAGAAGCTCTAGAATTCATTGAGAATGATGAGTTAGTTGAAATAACTCCAAAGCAAATTAGATTAAGAAAAAAGATACTTGATGAAAATGATCGTAAACGATTTTTCCGACAAACAGCTCAATTATAAAAAGCATAGAAAAAAGCTCAATTTCGTAAAAAAATTGAGCTTTTAATTTAGTAATATTATTCTCCAATAAATTTGATTTCTTTAAGACCTTTGATTTCTTTTTCAAAGAAATCCATAGCTTCTCTTAAATTCTTTTTATGATATGGATATACCTTAGTTTGATTTAATTTAATAAATTGATTTAAATTTTCCCAGTGATTATATCCAGCGTTTTTTAAATCTTTATGCTTGTTGCTTAAAATAAAATAAATAAATTCCCTACCTTTATATCGATGATTCTTTCTTTTTCTTCTTCCGTATCTTTCCAAAATACCCTTTAAGTCTTTAGCCGCTCCCATGTAGTCTTCTTCTTGATACTTAGCCTCCATCGACATTAAAGAAATAAAATCTGGTTTTCCAGTTTCTTCTTTTCCTTTTTTTACAAATAAACCTTTAATCTTATCAATAAAACTCATAAAAAACTTCCTTTCTGTTTCTACATATATGTTAGTCATCTCTTAATATAATAATACTCATTCAACTTTTTTTCAATGCATGTTCACAATCTTTGTTACTTTTAAAAAATAAAAATAAGAACTAAGGTTATAATTATCATGAAGACTATAGATAATAAACTATATAATCCAATATATTTCTTTGTTAACTTAGGAAAATCTCTCAAAATATATTTAAAGGATATTAAACTCGCTAAAGAAGCAATTAATGTACCCATAGATCCAACATTAACACCTTGCAATAAGTTTCTAGCGAATATATTATCTGTAAAAGTAGAAAGCAATACAGCAGCTGGTACATTAGAAATAAATTGTGAAGTTACTAATCCTGTAAAAAAGACTTTTATTTCTCCATCTAAAAACCTAGATAGAAAACTTCCAATAACTTCAATTTGACTTAAGTTTCCTGTTATAATGAAAAATGAAACAAATGTCAACAATAAATACCAGTCTACTCTTTTAAACAAATGTCTAGCAAATAATAAACCTAAAATTATCGTAATTAAAAATGTATATAATAAAGGTATTACTCTAAGAATTGATAGTAATGCATTTAAGAGAATAAGACTATATAAACCTAATTTTTTAAAATCAATTTTTGGTGTTGTTACGTTAAGCTCTACATTTTTACGTGGAGTTAAACATAACGTAGCTAAGACTATTAATATACCGCCGGTTAAAGTAACTGGTAGTGTAATCTTCAAAAACATAGAAAAAGGCAATTGATAATATGCATATAAATATATATTTTGCGGATCTCCCATAGGAGTTAATGCACTACCAAGATTAGCAGCTATAGTTTGTAAAGCGATTATTGAAATGATATGTTTTTCCATCTTCACTGACTTTAAGATAAAAATGGAAAAAGGAATCAGAGTTAATAAAACCGCATCATTTGTTAGAAACATTGACAAAAAAAATGTAGTTAAAACTATCGATAAAGCAATATATCTTATACTTTTTAGATGCATTACTAATTTAGTAGCTACATAATAGAAAAAATGACTCTCATAAATACCAGAAACTGCAAGCATAATTGTAAGCATGATCACTAAAACTTTATAATTCATATACGAAAGATATTCTTTAGATGGTGGAACTATAAACATTGTTACTACTGCTAAAATTACGGCAATAAAAAAAACTTTATCCTTTAAAATCAAATAAGAAATTTTTTTCATAAAAAACCTCAATAACAAATCAAACTATAGATAATTATACTCCAAATTTAAAAAAATGAAAAACAAGTTTTTCAACTAAAGAGGCTAAGGCCTCTTTTTTGAATACTTATTATTTGATAAAATAAATGTATGAATGTCTATGAATACGCAAAACAAGATGCTTATAAATTGCAGCTGCTTACAGCTGCTAAAGCTAGTAAACATGTCTATGAAAATACCATTCATAAAATCGGTAATGCCCCTTATGCAAGAGAATTAAGAAACAAGCACACAATAAAAGATGTTTTTGTAAGATACTGGCATAAATTTCTTGAAATGTATGCGCATATTGACATTAGAGATTCTATCATTAACAATGTTAATCGGATGATTGCTTGTAAAGATTTTTCTTATGGCTATGTCTTTTATGAATGTCCTACTTGTAATCATTATCACATATCTGGTTTATCTTGTCATTCAAGGTTTTGTGCTTCTTGTGGTAAGATATATAGAGAAAGACGTGCTAATGAAATTGCTAAAAAATATTTGAATGTACCACACAGACAGTTTGTCTTTTCTATAGCTGAAGAATTAAGAATCTATTTTAGACGTTATAGAGATCTTTATCATGAACTTTTTAAAGCGGTAGATGATGTCTTTGTTTATTTAGTTCAAGGTAAATCTAACATAGCTAAAGATGAAGATAGAGAATTAGGTTATATATCTTTCTTACATACTTTTGGTAGAGATTTAAAGTTTAATCCTCATATTCATGTCTTAATGGCTGAAAGAATCATTGATAAAGATTTAAAGTTTAAAAAATATGATTATTTTAATTTTGAATCATTGAGAAAAGCTTTTATGAATCAGTTATTAAAAAGAATTTATCATTATTTAAAAGAGAATACTTCAAAAATGTACTTATTAAGTTTTCAAGACTAAGAAATTTTCTTTATAAACAACTCAAAGATGGTTTTTATACCTATGGTCCTAAACTTAAGAATAACAAAAAGGTTTCTATTAAAAATATCACTAGATATATTGCTAGATATGCTGGTCATCCAGCCATGAGTGAGTCAAGAATTATTAATATTGATTATGATAAGCATACTATCACTTATTATTATGATTCCCATGAAGATGACGGTTTAGAGGAAGATCAAAAACAAGGCAGACAATATGTGACTGAAAGTGTTTTTAAGTTCATCAAAAAATTAATTATTCATATACCTGATAAGGGCTTCCATACTGTAAGATATTATGGCTTTTATGGCAATAAATCTAAAAAGAAGTTTCCTAGTCATTTAAAACTATACACAAAACAAGAAATTAGGAAATTACATAACAGATTATTTTGGAGAATATCGCTTCTTCTTACTTATAAATATGATCCATTACTTTGTATTTGTGGTTCTACTATGAAAGTTAATAAAGAATTATCCTATTTCCCTGACAATTATTTCGGAGGTGGCTAATATGCCAAAACATTTTTCTACAAAAAAACGTTATCTAACTGATGAAGAAAAAAGAAAAAGAGCAATTGAGTTTAATGAATTTTGTTTAGACATTGAAAAAGTCGATGTTGAAGAATTTGTATAAAGAGAAATCTTTGATGAGACCATTGAACTAAAATGTTTAGATTGTGGTTTTCAAGAAGAAATTGATTATGATATTGTCAGTGAATGTTGGGATTCTTTTATGAGTGATTACCCTGTGTCTTATTGTCCTAAATGTAATACAGGGGATGTAGTACCTTTAGATGTTTATAACCGCATAAAGAAATAAATCTTTTAACTTCATTTACTTTGCCTACTCTTGTAGGCTTTTTCTATTTATATCACTTCATCATTATTTAAATACAATTTCCTATTAAAAAATAAAAAAAGTAGAAATATTTGAAGCCACTGAAAAAGTCCATGAGAAATCATGGGCTTTTCATATGAAAATAATGAATTATCCACAAAATGAAGGGAAAACGGCTTAATTTGGCTAGATATAGAGCTT
>JAQUZK010000005.1 GCA_028691335.1 Candidatus Izemoplasmatales bacterium | reverse complement strand
GTATTCTCGACATCTAAGTATTTAGATACATACATATTGTTACTTTTTTCTATGTATGGTCTTCCGGTATTTAAGTGATTATAATAGACAGGTATTTGTCCTACATTTCTTGGGAAACTCATTGGTAATTTTCCTGAAGGACTAACTTTTCCAAACAACAAGTCATATATCGCCTCCGAGGAAGAACTTCCCAAAAACCAACACATCATCATAGCGTCAGCTGATTTAAAGCCTGATAAAAGCAATGGTCTTCCTCCAAAAATTAAAACAACAGACTTTTTACCGAAATCTTTCATTTTTTTATAGAAAAATTCCTGTTCATTAGGTAAATCAATTTTACTTCTAGAATGAGCTTCTCCACTCAAAGAGGAATCTTCTCCTAAAGCAAAAATTAAAACATCCGCTTCTCTAATTGCTTGTAAATCTGCTTTTGAATAATTTTCAAAATCATAACTATTAGAAATAAACACCAAATTATTACTCAAAACATCTTCTAAAGATGAATGCAGATCATGTCTACCATGCCAAGACCAAGGGCCAACAACTGACCTTGAACTTGCATAAGGACCCACTAAAGCTATTTTAACTTTTTCATCAAGAGGTAAAACCCCATTATTTTCTAATAAAACAGTAGACTCTAAAGCAGCTATTTTAGCTTTATCTAAATGCTCTTTTGACAAAACTAAATCATTTTCATTTTGTTCATCAGCTCCAGTATATGGATTACTAAACAATCCCAACTTAATCTTTACATCTATTATTCTTTTTATCGCTACATCTATTTCTTCTTCTTTAACTAAACCCTCATTGACTAATATTTCGAGATAGTTCATATAAACAGAAGATGCCATTTCTATATCTAGTCCGGCTTTTATTCCTTTTAAAGCCGCTACTTTTTGATTTTCCGCAGCCCCATGATCTATCACTTGATTTAAAGCGTCGTAATCTGCTATAGTAATCGCATTACTTTTCCACTTTCCTCTTAACACATCTTTTAGTAAGAAAGAATTTATTGTCGAAGGGACTCCATCAATAGTATTGAATGAAGTCATTACAAAATCCGCACCAGCTTCTAAAGCCTTTTTATAAGCAGGTAAATAGTCACGATATAAAGACAGCCTTGATAAATCCACAGTATTATAATCTCTACCACCTTCACAGGCTCCATATCCAGCGAAATGTTTAATACAAGCAGCTACAGTTCCTTCGCCAAATTTTCCATTATTTGTGTAACCCTCTACCATAGCTTTCGCCATTTCTCCAACCAAATACACATCCTCACCAAAACCTTCTACTACTCTACCCCATCTTGGATCTCTAGATAAATCACACATCGGCGAAAATACAACATGAATACCAGATGTATAAGCTTCTTTAGCAGAAACCCTAGCAGCTAATTTTGCGATTTCTTGATTAAATGAAGAAGCCAAAGCTATCGGAACTGGAAATATAGTTTTATAACCATGAATAACATCAGCCATAATTAGTAAAGGAACATTGTGACTAGCTTTCTTTATATACAATTCTTGTAACTCTAGCATTTCTTTAGGACCGCCAATTCCTAATATACTACCTGAGGTATATATTTTTTCTTCATCCAAATTTAGATCCCTTAAATAACCAGTTACTTCAGCCAAAGAACTTCCCAAGAATAAAATAGGTGGCAACTGATTCATCTGACCAATCTTTTCCTTTAAGGACATTCTTTTTATTATTTCATCACTAGAAAGTACATGTTTGTTCATAATTTCCTCCATCTTAATTGAAACGTTTCACTTTATAGATATTTTACATTACCTCAATAGAAAAGACAATACGTTTTTTAGGAACATTTAATATAAATGCCAATAAAAAAACTCTAATAAATAGGTGTGATCTTGCTTAAAAAATAATTAATAGAAAATATTAAGCTATGTCTACTTATTAGAGTTTTATATGAAAATATTGTCAGCGATATTTATACTGTATTCTTTTAACATAACACTGTTTGATAACTAATGAAGACTATAAATATTAAATCTTATATACCGCTGCTGCGTGTCGTAACTAATTCAGAGTATACCCAACGTAAAAATCCCTAACATATCTTTTATTTGTATAATGGCGTTCCCCAAAGTAATCAGTCCAGTAAATATAAGACTTATAATACTGGTAGTAATAATCGTCAAAACTAAAACTATATTTTGTTGTATTATACCAACCAGAAATCGTTGTTTTAATGTATCTTGTTGAATAGTCTTTCGATAAAGAAATAATCTTCACATAATAACTACCGTTTGATACAGAATCTCTATTTTTCATATATATATAGGAAGTTGAACCATTAATACTGTCATACCACCCTGTTCCTATATATTTTGTCGCGGAAAATGTATCATCAACATAATAAAAATAATAAGAAAATAAGTTGGCATCCATCGTTTGAGATGGACTTTCATCTATGAAGAAACTCTTGATATCTACATATGTATCCCAAATTAAACCCTTTTTGTATATTTTAAAAGTTAACTTATCATAATATTCATATTCCTTATAGCTATAGTGATATTCGGTGTTGTAATAGGGATCAAATACATACTTGTAGTTATCATTAATCAAATAATTTGATTCTTTCTCAACAAATCTACCAGTACCTGCTTGATACTCACCTATCAAGGTCATCAAACCTTCTGTTTTAGAAAGACAATTTTCAAAGTAAAGACTTTCATATCCGGAAGAAAAAATTTGATCATCTTCATCTTGATTACCAATAAATGGCTTTTCTGACCCAGCAATATTTACCATTTTTAACCTATACTCTGTTTCTATTCGTTCGTTATATATTAAATCACCCAATCTCTTAGTCGCCATAAAATCCATGTATATATATTCTGATCCCTCAGTAAAAGTTCTGCTAGAACCATATAGAACATCCCCTATATCTTCAAGTATATCACAACTATTATCTGTAGAATTAATAAATATCGTAAACATTTCAGCTATATTTACATTAAAATAGCTAGAATATTTTTCCTTAAACTCATCTATTCTTTCTTCTGTTTCAGTATGTTCCAAGTATAACAAGCTACAATTAATTATCTCTGATAAAACCATTGTATATATTGTACTCTTTCCTACTATCCTTAAAACCATATTGATTGAATCAAAAGTAATCGAAACTATATTACTTAATGAACCAAATGTTGAAGATACATCATCCAAATCTTGAACTAGACTATAAAGCATAGAAATTATATAATTCACAAAATCTAAATCAAATAAATAAATTCTTGAATAAAGATAATCAACAGAACCTGTAAGTAATTGATTTGCGGGCAAATCAAGATATTCTGTAAGATACCAACTACCAAACTCATCATCATTTGAATAGTTAGTCGGATAATAGTCTAAATCTTCTCTGATATCCTCATATAAGTAAGTAATGTCAGAGTCATATAATGACTTCCAGATAGCTCCATGTATACCCATGTTATAGAGTTGACTGAACGAATAGGATTCATCAAAAGAGATATTATTAGCCTCAATACTAAATCTGTAACTCATAAAAGTATTATGATAAACACTATAATCTACCGTAGAAACTAAAATATAATACTTCCCGGGACCTAACAATATCCCATCAGACAATTCCCCACTTGTAAACATACTATCATCGCGATATTTTCCTATTAATTCATTAACATCAGAATTAACGAACGGATAATGAGCATCAACATCGTAATCTCTATAGAATTCAATAAACACTCCGGGAGTTGTCAAAATTTCCTCTAAACTTAATTTAACATAATCACCTTCATTAATTTTGAAGTAGAAAGTGTCAAAATCATGGGAGGAATCTGTGCTATAAATATCACCTGACACTTCCATATAAGAGGAGTTTGAGATTGGTATCAATTGAGCTGACTCAAATAATAATTGATAATCCTCTCCAATCTCAATATTTGATAAACTGCTATTTGTGGTCCCTCCACCTCCTCCGAAATCCTCTATAGGTTCTATAATTCCTGTTGGTATTGCGTTGACACTTATGGAAAAACCAATTCCATAAAATATAAGCACACCTAAAATAAGCATTAAAAATCCCTTTTTCATAAAATCATCTCCTTTTATTTTTTTTAAATTACTTAGTGATTTTCACTTTATTTTAACACTTCAATAAGTATCACACCACGGCGGATATGTCATATAATTAAAAAAAAACAATAAATCCACCAAATATTTCATATATTAAATTGAAAGGGAATAAGAGGTGAAAAGATATGAAAAAATTTCTTTTATTAATTGCATTATTGCTTATAGGAGTAGAACTCACTGCTTGTACATTATCTGATAAGCAAGAATACTCTGATTATACATATTTATCTCTCGAAATGAATCCGGCGGTAGATTTTGTTATTGTCTCTGAAGAAAAAGCCTTAACATATCGCTATCGTAACGAAGAAACCGAAATAATTGAAGATGTTATATTAATGACACCTAAAGAAATCATTGATCTACTTGAAATTGAAGCTAAAGCTTCTATGTTGAAATATCGTAATCAAACTGAAGCTAATGCACAAGCAATCAAGAATGAATTAGTTGAATCATTACAACAAAAAGTCCAAGCACATAAGAGTGCTGTTGAAAACGAAGAAAAAACACAACCTGATATTTCAGGTCTAAAACAGATGTATCTTAATAATTATGAAAGCATTCATTCGGAATATGTCAATAGAAATCAATAAAGACTTCAAGAAGCAAAGAATAATCAAAATAACAAATCGTAGTAATTAATAGAATAATGTCAAACTAAAGAAAAACAATCATATTAAATTATAATAGCGCTCTTTTTCAAGAGCGCTATTATTATACTTACTTAATTTTTTTTACTGTTCTTCCTTCAATATAACCTCTATAACCTTGTGGCTCATATTGGAATCTATAACCGTCCTCATCATACTTATAACCATAAACTGCCGGATTATATTTGGATATAAACTCCATGACCTCTCCAACTTCTTCTTGAAAATTTTCATCATCATAAGGCTCGCCTTGAAAAATCATAAATTGAGACTCTGGAAGTTCAATTATCCCACATCCCTCTGGGATTACTCCACTATAATCATAAGGAACTTCTACAGCTTGAATATAAGTTGATGTATTTGCTTTTCTTAGTTTTTCACTTAACCACATTCCCACAGGTTCTGAAATTGCTTCCCTTATACTAGATAAAACTCCCCAAATATCACAACTGACTTCTTCACAATATTGAAAATAATTGTTCGCTTTCTGACCTCGTTTTACTATCGCTTTTCTTTTTGGCCTTTCGATAATTTGAATAAAAACAGCTTTATTCTCCATCGTTTTATTTTTCCTTTCATCTTTTTTTTCCGTTATTTCAAATGGAATGAAATACGGTAACGGTATAGGCGATTTTTGATATTCTTTAGGATTAACGCTAAACTCTTTTGAAAAAGCTCTTGTAAATCCTTCGTGTGAGTCAAAAACAAAATCAAAAGCAACATCAATAACTTTACTATTGGTATCTCTTAATACTTTTGCAGCATAAGTCAATCTCATTTTCCTAATATAAGTAAAAATACTCATTCCAACTACTTCTTTAAAAATACGTGCACTATACCATAAAGAGTAATTGATATGTTTAGATATATCAGACAACGTAATTTGATTTTTAATATTTGCTTTTATATATTTTTGTATTTTTTTGACATGTAATATTTTCTCATTATACATTTAAATCACCCATAGAAAGAATTATACCTAATAATCAATCATATTTCTTGACTATGATTGTCCTCCCTCTTAAAGAAAGAAAAAATTAGACATTCTCTTTTTGAAAAATCCCATCATTTCCTATAACTAAATCAATTAATAGTTGTTCGTGTTGAAGTTCATGGTTTTCTCTTAATTTTATAAAAGCCATTACCGGTATGGCTTTAATAACATCCGATTCTAGAACATTAATTTTTTTTGATATCATTCTAAGATATTTATTTGATTGTCTTTTTAAATATTGTCTAAAAATTATATAAGTACTAGCAATATCCATAACTGGATTCCCTAGTTTCGCATTGGTCCAATCAATAATATAATATTTTTTTTCACTGTAAATGATATTTAAAGGATGAAGATCAAAATGACACAAAGATTTTATCTTTTCTATATCATGTAAAGACTTTAAAGCTTTGTTTTTAAGGTTATCATTTAGATCTGAGTTGGATATTTGGTTTTCAAAAATAGAGTAAGAATCTAATAAATCCAAATCCTTATATTGATAAACACTTACTTGTAAATCAATAAAATCATCTAACCAATTCTTGTACTTTTCTATTCTTATTCTATCCGCAAATAAAGCTCCATCAAAAAATGTCATTTTTATTTTTTTATCTTCAATTTCATATTTAGCTACATTCAATTTAGTTTTAGAATAAACCTCATTTTGAACCATCACTTCATAATTAATATTTTTAATATCATAACCATTATGATAACATTTATATGCGAAATTTCCATCTGTATATACAGTTGCTGTTTTACCCTCTCCGATTTTTAACATAAAACACTTTCCTCCAATTAAATGCGAATCTTATTATTTTTCTTTTCATATATTATGATTTTATTTTACCATGAAATTTAGTTTATATAATAAAAATTAGTATTTAATTTTTGTTAAAAAATACGCAGTTTAAATACAATATATTCTTAATCTATTGAAAACATTTCAAAGACTGTTATAATCAAGTTAATATATATAATTTGATTATAATAGGATAAGGTGAGATGATGAAAAAAATATTCTTTACATTTATAATTTGCTCATTCTTCTTTTTAACTGGATGTAATATAACAGACACAGATACAACTTCAACCACTAATTTGACCGAATCTGGTGAAACTTACTTAATTAAGTCTAATTCAATGAATCCAGCAATAATGAACGGCGCTTTAGTGAAAGTAGATACTGACATAAGTATTAATGAATACGAAGTCGGAGATTACATCATGGTAAATGTGACGGTAGGTGCTTCAACAACTGTACAAACAGCCATGATTATCGTAAGTATAGACATTGTTTCAAATGAAGGAAATGATAGTTATATATTTACAGTAGGTTCACTTCAAACAGAGGTAACATCTACAGTAAGTTCACAAGATATTATCGGCTTAATTATTGAGATCAATAATCCATAATTTTTATATTTAATTAATAAAGAAAAGATATCATTTTGATATCTTTTTTTATACTTCGACAAACATTTAGCCCATAACTACGATAACATCATGTTCATCTTTATCTTTATAAATAGGAAGTATGTTTCCTTTAATTTCTTTTCCATCAATCGTTATTGAAATAACTCCTTTTTGGATTCTTTTAGGGTTTTTTACTTCAATATTGTATTTAGCATTTCTAAATACTCTAGTTATTTTAAATCTATCCCAATCACTTGGTATACATGGATCTAACATTAACCCCTCATAAGTAGGCATTACTCCCAATATATACTTAATACCCGCTTGATATGTCCATGAAGCTGTTCCAGAAAGCCAACTATTTCTAGCTAGTCCAAATTGAGGGTGCTCATCTCCCAATATGTTTTGTGGATACACATATGGCTCACACTCGAATTCATCAATTAAATCATTTTTAGTTGCTGGATTAATTTGATTATAATACTTAAATGCACGATTACCATTACCACATTTAGTTTCAGCTATCATAGCCCAAGGATTTGCATGTAAAAATATTCCACCATTTTCCTTAGCTCCTGGAGGATAGCTAGTAACTCCACCTATATTGCGGTCATAGCCATTATATCCTGGGAAACTCAATTTAATTCCGTTCTTTGTGTTTAAAAACTTATTTAATGATTCCAAAGCTAAAACTGCTCTATCTTGTTCAGCGAATCCAGAAAAAACAGTCCAACTCTGTGCATTAGTGTATATTTTTCCGTGTTTATTTATACTAGACCCATATGGGTTTCCTAAATCATCAAAATATCGGATATACCACTTTCCATCCCAGGCATATTGATTTACGATAAACTTCATTTCTTCATAATCTTTCTTATAAGAATCTATATCTTGATGGTTATTCAAATATTTTGATAAATCAATCATTTCTAACAAACCAACTCCATACAAATTAGCATTAAAAATAGATTCAGCGCCTTTAGGTAAGTTCACAGTATCATTCCAATCCGCAAATCCCAATAACGGCAATCCGTGTTTACCTCTAGAATTTTTTGTAAACTCAAGCGCTCTTTTTAAGTGTTCTAGCACAGTTCCTGATTCAATTGGCTTATCATATTTATCCTTATCATAAAAAGCAATCTCTTCATTTAAAAAAGAAATGTCTCCTGTTTCTTTTAGATAAGAACTCACGGAAAGAATAATCCATAAGTGATCATCTCCATAAAAACTATCCCTATCTTCTTCTTCACGAGAATCTCCCTCATTAGCTATCATCGTTATAGGATTAAACTGATGCATAGCAGAACCATCTCGTTTTTGAACACTGAGTAACTTCTTCAATAAAGATTTGGCTTCTTCTTTAGAATGACCAACAACTCCCATGATATCTTGAGCACTATCTCTAAAACCTATTCCTCTAGCCCCAAGGCCTAATTGATATAAAGATAAATATCTCGACCAGTTAAGCGTAGTATTACATTGTCTAGGATTAAAAATATTCAACATTGAATTCATTGCTTTATCTGGAGTATCTACAATACATTTACTTAATAAGTCATTCCAATAATTATTCAACTCTTTAAAAGCTGTATCTACATTGGATTCAACTCGAAAATAGTTAATTCTATCTTTTTCTTTCTCTAAATTATTTGTTTGACCAAGTTGAGTAATTATTCTTTTGGATTCTCCTGGATATAATATTCCTAAATGATGCATTAACGCAGCTATATTATCTCCACGTAAAGCAATACCATTATTAAGTTCTTTTTCTTCTAATGATTTAGGAGACATAAAGCTCCCAAACCCATTCTCACCTAAAAAAGAACATCTTCTTGTTTCAAAAGATGATATTGGATAATTTGAAGTGAAATAATTAACAACCTTCCCTTTTCTCATAAAAGCAAACTGAAGTAACGTCTTTAAATCCTCTTCTTCATTAACAATTTCAGACATCATGGTTTGTGGAACCCAATCAGCGTTATTAAACTGTTTAAAAGCTTCAAAATGAGTATATTCAACAACAGGTATAATATCTATCTCAAGAGGTTTTTCACAAAGATTCGTTACTCTTATATCTCTAATAACCCTATCACTACCTCTAGGAACAAATACAGTAATTTCAGATTTTATCCCAAAAAAGATAGATTCATACTTACTATAACCCATTCCTACTTTACATTCATAACTTTCATAGTTATTTAAAGTCGGAGTATAGAAAGGTGAAAATAACTTATATTGATTATTTTCTTTAAAACGTATATAACAAGTTTCTCCATTAAAATCAGATTTTGGTAATTGAGGAATATATTTAACTATTCTATTGATTGCCGGATCGCCTTTACATATTAGTGAGCCTCCAGTTTGATCAATAAATCCGCCAAATGACAAATTACCAATATAATTTATCCATTTAACCGGTGTTTTAGGATTAGTAATAATATATTCTTTCAAATCATCATTAAAATAACCATACTTCATATTATCTTTCCTTTCTAACAAAACTTTAATCTTTTTTAAAAAAAATAGGTTTTACCCTATTTTTTTGTTAAATTCTATACATTAACATTCAGTCGGATAAATTTATCATCATTATTCACTATGTTAGTTGATACCTTTTTTCCGTCTCTGAAAATTCCTTTATTCGCATCTCTCTTGATATTGATTTCATAAAGAGTATCTCTAAACTTACGTTTGATTAAAATACTATCAATTGACTTCGGTAACTTAGGGTCAATCTTCAAACCATCAAAATCAGGTCTAATACCAAGGATATATTCAGTTATTGCGACAAAATTCCAAGCTGCAGTTCCTGTAAGCCATGAATTTTTAGCTTCTCCAGGCACCTTAGCTTCTTTCCCCGCAATCATTTGCGAATAAACATAAGGTTCAGTTTTATGTAAATCTGAAATGTCTTCTAAATAGGCTGGAGCGATTTTTTTATATAATTCAAAAGCATCATCACCACGGTTAATTTCCGCTTGAGCACACATTATCCAAGGATTATTATGGCAGAAGATACCGCCGTTTTCTTTATACCCTGGAGGATAAGAAGAGATCTCTCCTAACTTATAATCATATTTTTTATATGCAGGATACAAAAGCGACATACCGTACTCAGTATCTAAATACTTTTTAGCGCTATCAAGAGCTTTCTCTGCGAAACCATCCTTCGTTCCTATACCAGCCATAACACAAATGCCTTGAGGTTCAATATAGATCATTCCTTCTTCATTCTCACTAGATCCAACCTTTTCTCCAAAAGCATCATAAGCTCTTATAAACCACTTATCATCAACTCCAAATTTATTTACAGACTCTACCATGTTTTCAATGATAATCTCTTTTTTTCTCGCTTCTTCATTTTTATTTAATTTCTTCAATAAACTAATATACTCTTTGCCAACATAAACAAATAAACCAGCTATAAAAATACTCTCGGCCGTTAAACCATCACCTTTATTTTGAACTGTTTGAAAACTTTCACCCGGTTCATTCGAAAAACAATTTAAGTTCAAGCAATCATTCCAATCAGCTCTACCAATTAGAGGCAAGCCATGTGGGCCTAGATTATTAACAGTGTAATCAAAGCATTTCTCAAGATGTTCTAAAAAAGTCCCTTTTAATGAAGGATTCGATTCATAACAAATGACTTCATCTAAAATTCTGTAATCACCTGTCTCTTTAATATACTTCACTGTAGATAATATTAACCAATTTGGATCGTCATTAAAACCAGAACCTAAATCTGAGTTTCCTTTTTTTGTTAAAGGAGAATATTGATGATAGGCACCACCATTAACTAATAATGTTGAAGCTAAATCTAACAAGCGCTGCTTAGTCAACTTGTAATCCATATGCATAAAACCTAGTAAGTCTTGATTTGAGTCTCTAAAACCCATTCCTCTACCTACTCCTGATTCAAAATATGATGCACTACGACTAAAATTAAAAGTCACAACATTTTGATATTGATTCCAGATATTGACCATTCTATTTAATTTTTCATCTTTTGATGAAATCTTAAACTTAGATAATTTTTCATTCCAATATTCTTTTAAAGAATTAAATAAAACCATAATTTTTTCATCAGAATCTATTTTTTCAACCATAGCTTTTGCTTGTTGGAAATTAATACTACCATTACTAAGGAATTTCTCATCATCTGGATTTTCAACATATCCTAAGCTATATATCAATGTCTTTTTCTCACCCGGTTTTAATACGATATCGTTCTTAGTAGCCGCTATCGGTTGCCAACCATAAGCAACACTATTAGATAAGCTTTTGTTTTTAATTCCTATCGGACTAGATACATCCTCATACATACCAACAAAAGCATCTCTTTGAGTGTCATAGCTTTCAAAAGCTTCATTGACATGGAAAAAAGAAAAATGATTTCTTCTTTCGCGATACTCTGTTAAATGATAGATAGTGTTGCTATCTATCAAAACTTCACCAATTGAATAATTTCTTTGAAAATTCGTCATATCATCAAGCGCATCCCACAACGCAAATTCAACATATCCATAAACACTCAAATCTCTTGTTTGATTTGATTTGTTTTCGATTGTAATATATTGAACTTCTCCTTTATACCCTATTGGTACAAAAGCAAGTTGTGAAGCTTTAATATCATTTTTAATCGATGTTATTTTTGTGTAGCCAAGTCCTACTCTGGCTTCATAAAAATCAACATTTGTTTTAGTAGGTTTTACCCCAATATTCCAAATATTATCATTTTCTTTTATATAAAAATATCTACCTTCGTTGTCTATTGGAACATTGTTATATCGATACCTTGTTATCCGTCTTTTCCTTGCATCTTTATAAAAACTGTAACCACCAGCAGTGTTGCTAAACAAAACAAAATAATCTTCTGTTCCTAAATAATTGATCCAAGGATAGGGCGTATAAGGTGTATTAATTACATATTCTTTTAATTCATCATCAAATTTACCAAATTTCATGTAAACCTCTTTCTAGCCCTTTACACTTCCGAGTGTAATTCCTTTAATAATTTGTTTTGAGAATATTATAAAAACAATAATCATTGGGAAAATCGATAATACCATCAGCATATAAACTGGCCCTAAGTCGAAAGAATCCGGGCTAGAATTCTTCAATAGAGATATTACTATAGGGATTGTTCTCTTGTTTGGGGATTGAATAATAAGACTCGGGAAAAAGAAATTATTCCACGATGCAACAAACGAGAAAATGAATTGTATAGCTAAAGCTGGTTTAATTAATGGCATTACTATAGTATGAAATATCCTAATTTCGCCAGCGCCATCTACGCGAGCAGCTTCTACTAACTCGAAATTTAAAATAGTATCTAGATACTGCTTTAAAAAGAAAAATGTAGCTGGAGCTGCCATAGCTGGAACAATCAAAACAAAATAATTAACAACAAAACCAATAGAATATAGTATTGTAATTAATCCTACACTAGCGATTTGTGAAGGAATCATCATTACAGCTAGAATAAACATAAACAAGAAATTTCGACCTTTAAACCTGTATAAATGTATACTGTAAGCTGTTAATGCACTTACATATGTAGAAAGAAAAGCCGTAGCTGTCGCAATAATAAAACTGTTTTTCATTGCATTCAAAACATTAATATTATTGTTAGCTAAAAGATTTTCTAGATTCTTACCAAAATAATTCCCAAAAAAAGCTGAAAAACCTTTTTGAATATCAACATGTGTTCTACTTGCATTAACAAGCAATGTATAGAAAATAAATATAATTAAAAGTGCCATAGTTATTAATATGGTGTATACAAATGTTTTTTGTAAAAATAAATTCACTCTTGATCTAGTCATTTGTCTTCACCTTCCCTTATAGATTTTCTGGGAATTACTTCTTTACGATAGAAAATAAAGAAGAAACCTAAAGATACAATAGCTGTCATTATAAATAATAAAGTTGAAGCAGCACCAGCAAGTCCATATTGTTTACTTACACCTAAAAGTCTTGATATGTACATAATAACTGTCATTGAACCCATTTCAGGCCCACCTGATCCAGCTGTAAATATTTGCGGTAAATCGAATAATTGAACTCCACCAACTAAAGATGTAACCAAAACAAATAGTAAAATCGGCCTCAATAATGGCAAAACAATTCTAAAGAAAGTTTGAATTGTATTAGCTCCGTCAACTTGAGCAGATTCTAAAATACCTTTATCTATTCCCATAATACCTGCCATAAGAAGAATTGTAGTATTACCAAACCACATCAAATAATTCATAAAAGATAACAAACCTCTAGTTGACCAATTTTGATCGACAAAACTAAATGACTCTCCGATTATATTACTCTCAAACAAGAAATTAGTTACAGGTCCATTGTTAGAAAAAAGTTTCAAAAACAGTAATGAAAAGGCAGCTGCCATGACTAAATTCGGCATATAAACTATCGTTTTAAAAAAACCTTGAGCTTTAATATTTAATCTAGTACTCGAAAACCAAAGAGCTAAGAGTAAAGAAACTATCACTTGTGGAATAAAGCCCATGATCCAAATTAACATTGTATTTCCAAAATACTTAAAAAACTTTCCCTCAGTAAATAACAAGATATAATTATCTAGAAAATTAAAATTTGGTCCTACTTTTTCTAAACCACCGAATTTAAAGTAATACTCAAAAAAACTATAGAAAAAAGTTGATAATAATGGAATTAATGAAAAAACCACATAAACAACAACGAAAGGTATAACAAATCTATAACCCCATTTAGCATAATTTATCCTAGTTTTTCTTTTATTCTTCATAGCAAACTCCTTTTATACATTATTGTAGGGGGAAAATCCCCCTACAAATTTTCGGATTTAATTTTTTAAGCGAAAGGATCAGCAGGTATAGTTTTTAACTCTAATTCTGGATAAAGAGTAGATATTTTTTCTTCAAACGCTGCCCAAGCTTGATTCCAAGTAATTGTACCTAAGAAATAATCTTTAAATGATTGTTGAATTGATTCGTTAAGACCTTGATCATAAGGTGAAATGTTTTTCATATCAATAGTGGAAGCTGATTCGTTAAACAAAGCGATATGATTTTGACCACCTAAGAATTTTGAACCATATTCTTCATCATTTGCAATAGCATCCATAGCTGCCATATGATTAGTATAATCTTCTGTTTGTAAAGTAATATCAGTAGCTATTTTTTCATTAGCAGTCATTTTCATCATGATATCTCTAACCAATGTAGGATTATCAGTGCCTTTAGCAGCTACTAACCAAGTACCACCCCAGTAAAAACTTGCTGGACCTTCGATAACATGATATTTACCATATAAACCATTACCAACTTCTTCAGGTCCTTCAGCATCAGCTTTTGATGCATCTTTTAGTGTGAAGTTAATTCCCCATGTAGAGAAGAAGAATCCAAAAGCATTTCCTTCAGGTCCCATGTCTTTAAACCAACCATCACTCCATAAACCAGTTTGATTATTATAACCATTGTCAGTATATGTTTTTGTTTGTTTGATCCATTCAATGATTTGATTATCAACGATGATTTCTCCATCTTCATTAACCCAAGGAGCGCTTGTGTTATTAGAATATGCACGATATGCATCATCAAATCCAGAAATCATTACATAATCTTCAGCTTTCATATCTTCAGCTACAGCATCAAATTTTTCCCAGCTATCTAGTAATGCTTGTACATCCTCAGGATCTGATACACCTAAAACTTCTTCTGCGATATCAGTACGATAAGCAAATAATCCAGGTGTTGCTTGCCATGAAACAGCTCTTAAAATGCCTGAATCATCAGTTACTATATCTTTTGTGTATTGATATTGCTGAGATAAAGTATGTTCAGGTATTCCTAATTCACCAATAACATCCATTGCATATGTATCATTAGCATATTTTTTAGCGTAATCTGCTTCGATTAAAAACATATCAATTTTATCGTCAGCAGCTGCGCTATCTTGATTCAACAAAGCTGTATCAAGTGCATTTTGATAACCATTATTATCATTTGCAACTTCAATCCAATTAACAACTGTTCCATCATCTAATAGATCTTGTCCATTAGCTTTAGTTTCTAAATATCCTGGATAAAAAGTTCTGAAACGACCGATAAATTCATCATTCCAAACACGAATATTTAGTACTTTTCCTTCTTCCTTTAACTCTCCGGCTTCAGTGTTTTCAGCGCAAGCTGCTAGTGATAAGCCTAGAGTCAAAGCAATTAATAATACAAATAATTTTTTCATTGTTCTCTCCTTTAGAATTTTTTTATATAAAAGACCAATAGGTTATGTAGTTTCACCAAGAATTAAAGAGACTGGTAATTCTATTATATACCCATGTGATCGATTATTTTCTATTGAATTTATTAAATTTTCTGTAACTACTTCACCTATTCTATCAGTATCTTGATATATCGTAGTTAATGATGGAGTTATTAAACTAGAAATCTCAACGCCATCATATCCCATAATCGCAACATCCTTTGGAACATTTATGCCGTGTTCTCTTAAACACCTTAAGCCTCCACTAGCACAATAATCATCAGAATAAACAATTGCATCAGGTAAACCTTCTTTAATAATTCTTCTAGTAATATCATAAGCTTTTTGAGGACTAGTATACTCTCCCTCAATATATTTACATTTTCTCTCAATATTTAACTCTTTTGCTGTTTCCTTAAAACCTATCAATCTTTCTTGTGTTACATAATTATCTAATTGTCCATGAATATATATTACGTTTCTATATCCTTTTGAGAATAAATGATTTAATGTCATTTCCATTCCATCACGATTCTTATAATTAACACATATAGCATTAGAATGATTTTGATCTATACAAGCGATAAATTTCACATTTTTTATCAACTCATTCACATGTGGGTCATTGATATTGGTATTAGCTACGATAACACCATCAAAACCTCTATAATTTGCATGTTCTAAATATGATACAGTTGAACGAGCTAAATTTTTAGACAAAAATGTTAATTCATAACCTCTTTTTGAAGCAGTCTTAGAAATTGAATTTATAATATTCGCAAATAGTGTATGATTTAACCCACTATCTGAATCATCAATTAACAATACCCCTAAAGACCAACTTTTTTTTGTAGCTAAAGATTTAGCTTTAGAATTAGGTTGATAACCATGCTTTTCAGCTAATTCTATAATTTTTTTTCTAGTTTTATGATTAACACTACTGTGATTATTCAATGCCCTAGAAACAGTTGTTGTGGAGACTTTGGCTTCTTTTGCAATATCATAAATAGTAGCCAAATTAAACACCCCACAGAAAAATCATAACCGGTTAGAAAATAAAGAGAAAAATGAAAAAAACGAAAGAAAACACTTATTCTAACCGGTTAGATTTGAAGATAAAAAAAATTTTATATCAAATAGTTATAAAATCTAACCGCTTACATTTATAGATTACCACATTCATTTCTATATTTCAACATAAAAAATAAAAAAAGATTAAACTTGTTAAAAATTTAATCTTTTTAAGTCGTTTCACCAACCAATAATTCAACATCTACCCAGGTTTTACGTGAAGGTTTTTTTCCTTCAATCTCATCAATCAAGAGATATGTTACTGAACTTCCCAATTTATGAATATCTTGTTTAATGGTTGTTAACCTCGGTGTTACTAATTGAGATATTTCCACCCCGTCATATCCACAAATAGCCACATCATTAGGGATAGAATATCCATTCTCAAGTAAATATTTTAATCCGCCTATTGCCGCTGTATCATCTGGATACATAATGGCTTCGGGTCTATTTTCCTTAGACATAATATCTTTCGTTAACTCATAAGCTAATTTGCTATCTGTAAAAACACCTTCTACCGTGCTACATAAGTTGGAAATATTGAGAGATTTTGTTATATCCAAAAATGCTTTTTTACGATCCTTAGAAACATAGTTATCCAATTGTCCTGTAATATATGTGATTTTACGATAACCTTTGTCATAAAGATGATTAACTAAACTCTTTATACCTTTTATATTCTTTGAGTTAACACAAATAGATTCACTGAAATTTTGGTCAATTAAAGCAACTGGCAAGTCGCTTTTAATCAAATTTTGAACATCTTCTTGTCTAGTATCAATAGTCGCAATAATAATACCGTCTAGCATTCTATATCTTGCATGTTCTAAATAACTTGTTTTTCTCATCCCGATATTACCTGATATAATCGAAACATCATAACCTCGCTTTGCAGCTGAATCTATAATCTCATTAATTACATTTGCGAAGAAAATATGTTTGAAACCAGAATTTTGATCATCACTAAATAAAAGACCGATATTCCAAGATTTTTTAGTAGTTAAAGATCTCGCCATAGAATTAGGTAAATATCCCATTTCTTTAGCAGTTTCTAGTATTCTATTTTTCGTAGAAGTTTTCACATCATCATGTCCATTTAGTGCTCTAGAAACAGTAGCGGTTGATAACTTCAATTTATTTGCAATATCATAAATAGTTACCATAATTCTACCTCCATTTCTTTTTCTATCTATATTTATAATATCACAATTTAACCGGTTAGGAAAAAATAATTTATTTTTTTCTTTAATTTTATATTTAAATCAAAAGGTGTTAGCAAAATAAAACTTAAATATCCACTAACACCTTAACAAAATTATATAATATTTTAATTATCAGTAGTTAAAGCTACATCTTCTATTCTAACTTGAGAACGATAAATATTAGCATAAACACCATTTTTTTCTAACAAATCTTTATGTTTTCCTTCTTCTACTTTTAGACCATTCTCTAAAACGATAATCTTATCAGCGTTTTTAATCGTACTCAAGCGATGAGCTATAACAATCATCGTTCTATTTTTCGCAACAGTCTCAAGTGCTTTTTGAATCATTAATTCAGTTTCAGTATCTATATTTGCGGTCGCTTCATCCATAATTAAAATAGAAGGATTATGAACAACAGCTCTTGCGAATGAAATAATTTGTTTTTCACCTACTGAAAAATTTGATCCTCCTCGACTAACATCTGTTTGAATACCTTTTTCAAGCTTATCCAAAAGTTTTTCTCCGCCGATGCTAACTAAAATAGAAACTAACTTTTCATCACTAACACCTGTCTTACCAAAACGAATGTTCTCAGCTAATGTACCTTTAAATAAAACTGGATCTTGCAGAATAATACCAATATGTTGTCTATAAGTCCTTTTTGGATAAGTTGTAATATCTAAATCATCAACTAATATTTGACCCATGTCAGTATCTTTAATATCATAAAACCTCAATAACAAATTCATCATCGAAGATTTCCCAGAACCGGTGTGTCCAACTAGCCCAACCATTTCTCCTGGTTTGACAGAAAAAGATACCCCCTTAATTACCGGGTTATCTTCATTATATGAAAACCAAATATTTTTAAAATCAATTTTGCCTTCATATTTAGGAATTGCCGTAAAAGAATCATCTTCTTGTTCCCCATCAATAATTTTAAAAATTCTCTCAGTACGAACTATTGAATGTTGGAAATTACCAATTTCTCTAAACAAAACCCCAACAGGTTCAATCAACCTTGAAAGATAATCATTATAAGCGTATATCAAACCTGCAGTAACCACAAATCCACTAATTGTTAAATATCCATTTCCGAAATATAACACAATCGTCGCAGTAACTAAAGCTCCGATTAACCTAATCATATTCCAACCGATTGTCAGATGCAATCTTGATTCTTTCATTTTTTCTTTCATAAACTCAGATGAAATTTGATTAAAGTTTTCTTTTGTCTGTTTCTTAAAATTAAATATCTGTAAAATAGAAATACCATTGATAATTTCATTTAACTGAGCAGTTATCATAGAATTTTGTTCATTAACTTTTTCTGCGATTTTTGTAAGTTTACGTATAAAAAATCTTAACCAAAAATATACTACCGGAAAAATTATAAACGTCAATAATGCTAATTTAGCATTCAAATAAAACATACCGATATAAGCAAATATAACAGCTAAACTAGCATTAACCAATAAATTCATTATGGTAGAAAACAATCCCATCATTCCGCCTACATCACTAATAATCCGGTTCGCTACTTTTCCTGCAGGTTCCATTTCAAAATAAGACATTGGCATTTTCTGCAAGCTCTTAATAGCGTCTTTTCTTGCATCTCTTACGATATTAACGTTAATCATTGCAGTGGTAGTTCTTTGAATATAAGTAAACAAAACTTGAGCTAAGAATCTGACAAACAACAACGCAATCAAAATCTTTAACGGTTCAATAAACGGCTGATAAAAACCAAGTACTTCCTCACTGCTAAGCTTTTCTGTTTCAAATGTATATTCTTCACCATCATTTGTTACAATAATCAGTTTATCATTTTCAATTGTTCTATTACCTGTTTCTAACTCACTATCCACAAAATAATATCCACCTTGATAGATTACAACTGAAACTACGTGATCAGTTACTTCATCTTGTGTAAAATATCTACTATCATACTCTACAGTATCCGGACTCATTTCCTGAACTTCATACCA